>CAJWZC010000059.1 GCA_913049915.1 uncultured Colwellia sp. | reverse complement strand
TGGTCGGCCGTGAAGGATTTGAACCTTCGACAAATTGGTTAAAAGCCAACTGCTCTACCAACTGAGCTAACGGCCGACATTACATTTAGTCACTGCCTCAATGCGGGGCATATAATACTCAAAATTTACTTAAGTGCAACTATAAACTTCGTTTTTCTTAATATTATTTTCTGTTCGAGTGAATTCCCAGCAATACGCTAGTTTTATCAGCAACAAATAGCATATTAATACTCTTAGTACTTAAATATCTTAATTAGTTAAACTGGCTAAACGTGGTTTGGCTAGTTTCGCTGCTGTTGATTTTGGATACTCTTTTAGCAACTGTTGATAGCTAGCTATCGCTTTTTTAACATCATTTTGCTTTTGAGCAACCATAGCAAGCTTTAATAGTGCGTCAGGGCGTTTAGTTGAGTCTTTATACTTGTTAACTACAATAAGGAACGCTTGGTTAGCTCGGTCAAGTTCACCTTGATTAAAGAGTAACTGACCTAACCAGTAATGCGCATTGGGCGAATAACTAGAATTTGGAAAGCTTTTATTAAACCCTTGAAACTCAAGAATAGCTTGCTCGTAACGTTTGTCTTTTAAGACTAAATTAAGGGCACGATCATAAGTTTCATTTTCAGTTAAATTATCACTATAACTCGTCGAGTTACCTGTCGTAGTGATATTAGCCATAGGGCTAGTAGTTTCAGAAGCAGCTTTATTTGTTGATTCAAGTACTTCATTGACTCGTCTATCAATTTCTTGATAAAGCTCTCGTTGACGTTCCAAGACTTTGCTTAATTGATGAGTGTGTAACTCTGTTGCACCACGAAGTTCGTTCACTTCGGTTTGCAATAGGTCCAACTGACGTTGGATATTCACTTGTGCCTTATTACGTGAGTCAAGCTTACGTGACAAGGTCGTTAATTGTTCTATTAACGCAGAAGAGTCGATAGAGTTGGCGTTAACATCAATGACTGGCGCTTTAGCTACAGCTAACGCACTAATAGCGCTAGCTGTAAACATCATGCCAAATAAAACTTTATTTAGTTTCATTCAGTTACCTGCTTATTTGAGACTTAATAAGTCTTAGTAAGTATTAGTAAACTAATACGGCACGACGGTTTTTAGTGAAAGCATCTTCACTGCGTTCTTTAACCATTGGCTTTTCTTCACCGTAGCTAACTACAGTAAGTTGGCTAGCGGCAACACCCATATTCTCTAAATAGGTAGCAATAGATTTAGCACGACGCTCACCTAATGCAATATTATATTCAGGAGTACCACGTTCGTCTGCATGGCCTTCTACGAGTACTTTGACATCAGAGTTAGCATTTAGAAATTTAGCATGTGCATCTAAAATTGCAGAGTACTGATCATTTACATTTGAAACATCAAAATCAAAATAGATAATATGTTCTGAACGTAATGTTTCTAATTCTTGACGTTTCTGCTCTTCAATTTCAGCAGCACGTTTTGCTGCAGTAACTTTTACTGCTTCAGCTTCTGCTATTTTAGCATCAGCAGCATTTTGAGTAATTTGAGCATTAGTATCGACTTGGCTGTTCTCATCACTATCTAAGTTTGAGCTACAAGCTGATAAAACGGTAAGAGGTAAAGCTATTGTTAAGCATTTTACTATGTTATTAAAGCGCATGTTATTTTCCTTTGTCCTAAGGTTATAAAGTTATAAATTAAAATTTAATTAATCAATTTTGTGCATATCTTATTATTATAAAAATGGCGACCAAGCAGGAGCTTTCACTTGACCATCAAGTGCAGGTAATCTTGCTTTAAAGCGACCATCTACCGACACTAAACCCAACACTTGTCGATTATTGTGTAAAGTACTATATATGATCATACCACCATTTGGTGACACACTTGGCGACTCATCTAAACGAGTTTCAGTTAAAACCTGAAATAAACCAGTCGCTAGTTCTTGTTTCGCTAAACGATATTTTCCGCGAGTTCTATTAACCATAATCAGTTGTTTACCATCTGGTGTTACTGAACCTCCTAGGTTCACCTCACCGTCAAAAGTTAAACGTCTTACTTTCCCCCCGGCTAAATCTACGCGATATAGCTGTGGTTTTCCACCCCGTTCTGAACTAAATATTAATGATTTACCATCTGGTGTCCAACTAGGCTCTGTATCAATCGCTCTATTGCGTGTAATACGACGTACTTTCATCGTAGCTAAATTCATCACATATAAATCGGGGTTACCATCTTTTGAAAGTACCATTGCCATGCTTTTTCCATTAGGAGAAAAGCGTGGTGCACTGTTAATACCGCTAAATGAGCTTATTAACTTTCTATCACCGCTATAAATATCGATGGTATGAATCTGAGCTTGGTGATTTTCAAATGACACATAGACCAACTGCTCACCATTAGGACGCCAAGATGGAGACATTAACGGCTCTTTGGAACTCAACAACACATGTTCATTAAAGCCATCATAGTCGGCAAAAGCCAGTTGATACGGATACTTTCCTTGGTCACGAACGATAACATAAGCAATTTTACTTAAAAAAGCACCTTTACTTCCCGTGAGTTTTTCATAAATAACATTACTGATGCTATGACCATATCGACGTGCTTGATTAAGTTGAATATTGGCACTACTTTGCGCCAATATATGGTCTTTAGTATTCACTAACGCACCATTACTCAGCATAGAGGTTTCCCCCCCGGTAATCTGACCACGTATCACATCGATAAGCTGATAACTAACTAAATACCGCCCGGGTGTAACTTCACTAATTTTACCGACGACTACCGCCTCAGCTCCAAGGTTTGCCCAAGCACTGTAATCAATACTATTTGTATCAGAGATAACTTGTGGAAATTTATCTTTAGCAATAGGGCTAAACTTACCACTACGTAGTAAATCATCACTGATTACTTGTGATAACGATTCTGGGCGTTCTCCTGAACCTGTCCATTGAAAAGGTACGATGGCGATTGGCCTAGCACTATCTACACCACCCGTGATAATAATCTCTAATGCCGCTATGGCATTAGTTGAGCTAAGCGCAATTAATACGCTCAACAAAGCCCTTGATAATAATTTCATATTTTTTGATATTTCCCTTTAAATAGCTTTATTTTGCTATCCAGATTAAACGATTTAATATCGTGCCCATCATAGTCAAAAAAACATATTATAATAACTTATATTAAAATTCAGGTATAACAGTCACTGAAAGGTTTTTCATTTCTTTAAATACTTCAGGGTCTTTAGAAACAGGTAAGTTACCTGCTTTACCGACCGCTATTTTAGCTGCATCACATACCACTTTATTACCTTGCCCTACTTTGACAGCGATAACAAAGCCCGATGGCGCTAAAGTAATATCTAACTTACAAGATTTACCATCCATAGTACTGCGATCTTTAATCATTCGTTGATTAATACTTTGGGTGATTAAAGCCCCATAGCGCTCAACCTCAGTCATTACTTGTTGCTGCCTAGCTTGATTACGACTCGCCATTTCATTGGCCATTTGCTGTGCTAGCATGGAATCTTGAATGGCCTGTTCTTTTGCGGCGATCTCCTTACGTTTACGGTCAGCAATTTTTTCAAGTCGTAATTTTTCTGCTTTCTGCGTATCTGCCTCCTCTTTCAAGCGCTTAGACCTAGCCGTTGCAGCAGCTTTTTCAGCGACTTTTTTTTCCTGTTCTTTTTGCTTACGTATTTTTTCCGCTTTAGCGGCTTTAGCATTTGATGATTTAGCGGCATTATCAGCTTTAATTTTTTCTTGTTCTTTTATCTTGCGCTGTTTTTCTAACTTCTTGATACGTGCTTCTTCCCGAGCACGACGTTTTTTAGCATCAGTAGCGCGCTTTTCGACAGAGTTAAGTCGTTTCTTTTCAGCATCAAGTTGATCAGTTTTTTGTTTCTTTATCTTATTTACCGCTCGCTCAAACGTAGCTTTATCAATCACTACCGCTTTGATGGGCTCTCCAGATTGTTTTATTGGTGTTGGCTTTAGCTTAGACGTGGAAGAAAAATCACCGGCGAGTAAACCAACAAGTAAAAAAACATGCAGTGCGAGACTTAACCACAACGCTTTAGCAAAAGCTGATTTAGTAGTAAAACGAGATATTAACTGCTGAGCCACGCTATTCCTCCACCGAATCTGTCATTAAACCAACCGAAGGGACACCTGCGATTGTTTGTAGCATTACCATCAATTGTATAACGGCGTTATACGATACTGCACCATCACCATTAACAACAACAGGCGTACCTGGTTCAATAGCTAAGTGCGCTTTAACTAATACCGCAACTTCTTCTGCCGACATAGGCTCTTTGTCGTTAGATCCAACGGTCAAGTAATAACGTCCTTGTGCGTCAACACTGGCAACAAGGGGTGTTTTACTGTCTGCATCAAGCGGCTCTGCCTCTGCTTGTGGTAAGTCAACTTTTACCCCTTGGGTAATTAAGGGCGCAGTAACCATAAAAATAATTAATAACACCAACATCACATCAATGTATGGCACTACATTTATTTCAGCCACTTTGCGGCGTCTAACTCTTTGGTACATAGTAATGCCCTATTTAGTAGATTGCTCAGCGGCTGATTGACGTTGTAAAATACTTGAAAATTCATCCATAAAGTTACCATAGCTGTTTTCTAGCTTCTCAACTTTATGACTAAAGCGGTTAAAAGCAATTACCGCAGGAATGGCTGCAAACAAGCCCATTGCTGTCGCAATTAAGGCTTCAGCTATACCAGGCGCAACCATAGCAAGTGTTGCTTGTTTCACCGCACCTAAGGCAATAAATGAATTCATGATACCCCATACTGTACCAAACAAACCAATATAAGGACTAATAGAGCCAACGGTCGCCATAAAAGGTAAATGTGTTTCTAAGCTATCTACTTCTCTTGATAAAGCAACACGCATAGCTCTGTGTGTACCATCAACAATAATTTGTGGATTATCTATATGACTTTTTCTTAATCGAGCAAATTCTTTAAAACCCGCAACAAATAAATTTTCAATACCAGCTACTTGTGGTCTTGCACAAGTTTCACTGTAAAGTTTACTTAAATCTGCTCCACTCCAAAATTTATCTTCGAATGCTTTTAATTCTGCCGCCGCTGTACGTAATACTTTTCTTCGTTGAAATATCATTGCCCAACAGACAATAGAAAAAGTAAGTAAAACAAGCATTACAAATTGCACCAAGATGCTTGCTTCTAAAAATAAATGAAAGATCGATATTTCAGCTGACACGTTTAAACGCTCCTAGTATTAATTCGGGAATAGCACAGGGTTTATTCTGACTAAAGTCAACGCAAGCAATACGTATTGTTGCCGTACATAACACCCGCATTGCTTGGTTGGTAATTTGTTGTTGAAACACTAGGCTTGCGCGTTTCAAGGTTACTATACTTGAGCTCACCTTAAGTAAATCATCAAGCTTAGCCGAAGCAATATTATCCATTTCAACTTTTCTGACCACAAAACCTAGCCTTTGTTGCAAAAATATTTCTTGGTTTATACCTATCTTTCTAAGCCACTCTGTTCGAGCTCGCTCAAAAAACTTTAAATAATTAGCATAATAAACGATACCGCCCGCATCTGTGTCTTCGTAATAAACTCGAATAGCGAATTGATGACTGCTTTCAATGTTCGATTGGGATGTTACTTTAGACATTGCTATTAGTATTATTATTTGAGGGTTAAAGGATAGGAACTACTAAGTACCTCTATAGTAATAGATAAAGCATTAAGCAAACAAGGTAGCAGAGATAAAAATATACATTTTTTCGCATAAAAAACACGAAAAGAGCTTTTCTGATAGTAAAAAACAAAAAAAGCGCCATAAGGCACTTTTTTAAGATAGTACTATTTGTATAAGAAAGTGTTCACTTCTTTATACAAATAGTACAAAACTACCGTATCAATTAATTATGACGTGGCGCTTTTTCCGTTCGACGAGCTGGGCGTGGTGCTTGACTGACAACAGCTTCATCTGACGTAGTGATTGAAAGAGGTTGACGACGAACACGTACACCTTTCAATTGATTAAACAAGTCAGTTGGGATGCCTTTAGGTAACTGAACAAAACTATGCTTTTCATGCAAATTAATAGCACCGATGTAGCTACTATCAAGTGAAATTTCGTTAGCAATAGCGCCAACAATATCACCTGGACGTGCGCCATGCTCTTTACCTACTTCTAAACGATAAGTTTGCCAATCAACATCACTGCGATTAACTTTAGCTTTACGTGGTTTTTCATCACGAGCTGGACGGCTATCGCGACCTGCACTGCGGCTGTCACCACCACGTGAGTCTCTACGGCTATCACCACCGCGAGAATCTCTACGGCTATCATTGCCACCACGGTCATTGCGATCAGTACGTTCACGCGCATCACGACGAGGCTTAGGATCTTCTTTTGGCTGCAGTGGTTGCTTCATTTGCTTTTGGAAAAGCAATGCTGCAGCAAGATCAATCATAGAAACTTCAGATTCAGCAGCCATACCTTCAACGATTTCACGCATGCTTGAGATATCTTTATCAGCAACAATCTTTGCTACTTCAACACGAGTTCGCTCAATACGTATTTTACCAATATCTTGGATATTTGGTAAATCATAATTAAGAACAGTGCCATTCGTTAAACGCTCATAATGACGAATAGAGTACATTTCACGTGGACGTACAAAAGCAATTGACATACCTTCGCGGCCAGCGCGACCAGTACGACCAATACGGTGAACATATGCTTCATTATCACCTGGTAAGTCATAGTTGATTACCAAAGAAATACGAGGAATATCTAAACCACGAGCAACAACGTCTGTAGCAACTAAGATAGATGATTTACCCGATTTCATTTGATCAATACAACGCTCACGTTGTGCTTGGTTCAAATCACCATTTAGTGCTAATGCAGGATAACCGGCACGCTCTAATTTTTCGGCTATATCTACAGTATCATTACGAGTACGAACAAAGATAATCATTGCATCGTATTCAACTACTTCAGCAATACGCTCTAACGCAGTCATTTTAGTAATACCACTAACTTTCCATGCGTATTGAGTAATGTTAGCTTTTGCTTTTTTAACAGCAGCAACTTTAATGTGCTCAGGATCTTTTAAGAAACGGTTAGCAATTTTACGAATCGCTGGTGGCATAGTTGCGGAGAACAAACACATTTGTGCAGTTTTTGGTATATGATCCAAAATCCACTGGATGTCTTCTAAAAAACCCATGTTCAACATTTCATCTGCTTCATCAAGCACACAAACACGTAATTCATCTAATTTAAGGCTTTTACGACGAAGATGATCCATTAAACGACCAGGAGTACCAACAACAACTTGTGCACCACGCTCTAGTTGTTGAAATTGTGGTCCATAAGATTGGCCACCGTACAATGTAGCGACACGTAAACCTTTCATGTCTTTACCAAAAGATTCGATTGCTTCAGCAACTTGCATTGCTAATTCACGTGTCGGCGCTAAAACCATTAATTGTGGTTTTTTAATTGAAGTATCAATTTTTGCTAGGGCAGGTAAACCAAAGGCAGCAGTTTTACCTGTACCTGTTTGTGCTTCACCTAATACATCTTTACCAGCAAGTAATGGTGGTATAGTTAGTGCTTGAATATCGGTAGCAGAGGTAAAGCCAATAGAAAGAACGGCAGATAATAAGTTTTCAGGTAAGCCTAAAGAGGCAAAAGCTATAGCTTCAGGTTCTGTTATAGTTTCGATTTCAGTTTTTTGATCAGTCATAAATAATTTTCATCTTCGCAAGGCAGGCGCATTACTTGAGCATAATTACATGGGCGTAATTATAAAAATCAATCACAAAGCTGCCGCTAAGTTAACTGTTGTTAATTAGCTGCACTTATTAGCATTTGATTTAAATTGCTAAGTCTTAACCTGCGTAAAATACATACGAGGAAACCACCAGGAAGACTTAGGCGCATAGCGTTCAATTTACGCTATATTTCTTGCTAATTCTAGGGACGAATTAGCTGGCAAGTCTATTGGGCGGTAAAACCCCACTCATCTCGATATACTTATACATCTATTAAACTATTGCTAGCTAGTATAAATAAGTCACTATTGGACTAACTTCGGCTGAAATTCATCCAACCTGTTATCGAGGCGCGCATTATACAGAGATATGATTAGTTGGCAAGAAGTTTATAAAATAATATCTTGGTAGAGATTAGAATATTTGACTTTATGTGAGTTAAAGATAAACTTTCTCAAAGACTCTCTGCCCTCTTGTAAGTCTTTAAATTTAGCGGCAACAATATTTTTCTCATGTCTCACTAGATCTAACTCTAGCTTTAGCGGTTTCTCGCCCGCTAAGCTCATTTCAAATGATGACTGTTGCAGATCATTATAAATATTATCTGAGCTAAGTACTTTTAACGTTAATCCTGTCGCTGAAAGTGATAATACTTCGACTTTTTGATCATGGAAAATATCAATGATAGCAACATCTTTAGGGGTATTTACTCGCCAACTTCGCTCACTACCTTTGACATCAATGATTTCAGGTGTGCCTAACTTAGGCGAAAACTCACCTTGCTCACTAATCGATAGAGAGACAGGAAACCATAATTGATAATGGCTAATTTCTGCCAACAGCGATAATTTACTTCCCACTAACACCTGCCTGAAATAGTCAGGCACACTAGCCTTGATGCTCAGTTGGTTTTGTGAGTCACTTTCCATACTGTCATTTGTTGTTTCAGTAAAAATATTACTGAAAAAATCTAACTCTTCAGTCGAAAATTTCACTTTAATCTCATACCAGTTATTAGCGTTACATTAACAATCTTAGCAAAAATACTATAATAGTGCAATTAACGACCGTTTATAGTTTTTTTTTAATACTGTTGATACAAGCATATTACTCTTCAGCACCATTGAGAATATCGGCAAAGTTTTCTAACTTATCTAATGCTAAACCATGAATAGATTTACGTGGATAACGGCCTGTTTTACTAATAACACCAGCATCAGCGTTCATTAATAGCTCCAATGATTGATCAATTTTTTCAACGGCATGTATTGCAAAATCTCCGCGAGAAACTGCATTAATGACTTCATCATTTAACATTAAATTAATCACATTTGTTTGCGGAATAATGACACCTTGTTTGCCTGTTAAACCTTTATCTTTGCAAAGCTGAAAGAAGCCTTCAATTTTTTCGTTAACACCACCAATAGATTGCACTTCACCATGTTGATTAATTGAGCCTGTTATCGCAAGACTTTGATCTATAGGTAACAAAGTAATAGCCGAAATCAGCGCACACAATTCAGCCATAGAAGCACTATCACCGTCTATATGACCATAAGATTGCTCTATAGCAATATTTGCAGAAATACTTACTGGAAATGTTTGTCCATATTTATGGCCTAAATAACCTGTTAAAAGTAAAACACCTTTAGAGTGAATAGACTTTCCTAAGTCTACTTCTCTTTCGATATCTGTAACTCCTTCACTACCAGCATAAACCGTTGCGGTTATACGGGCAGGGGTACCAAAAACACTATCGCCAATCTCAAGTACCGTTAAGCCATTCACTTTACCGATAAACTCCCCTTCCGTACTGATTAAGACCTGTTGCTCCTTAATTTCACCGAGCCAAGTTTCACTTAATCGTCCAATACGACGCTTTTTAGCAGTTTGTGCTAAAGCGATATGTTGTGCGGTTAACGACCCCTTACCGCCCTGCTTTTGCCAACAGTAATTTGCTTCATCGAGTAAATCGTTTACTTGCACGATATTAGCTGAAATCTTATGTTTATGCTCTCCTCTCCTAAGGGCATAACGTACTAATTCTAATACTGCTTCATCACTCACCTCGGGGTAATGATGCAGCTCAGCCCGCTGTCTTATTAACTGACAAAAAGCAATTAAGTTACTATCAGTTTTATCTAGATGACGGTCAAAATCGGCTAACACTCTAAATAGTTCAGTAAACTCTTGATCATAATCTTGTAAGGTATAGTAAATTTCGGCATCACCTAACAGTATCACTTTAACTTGTAACGGAATTTTTTCTGGCTGTAAGCTATAACCACTAGAAGGACTAAATTCAGAATAGGGATTCTCAATAGTAATTTGCTGAGTTTTTAATGCTAATTTTAAGCGTGACCAAACCATGGACTGACTTAATACTTTCTCGGCATCCAGTAATAAGTATCCGCCATTAGCTTTATGTAACGCACCTGGTCTGATTAAACGATAACTGGTATAACTACCGCCTTGAAAACTGGTATAGTCGACATGACCAAATAAGTTTTGATAAGTTGGGTTTTGCTCATAAACTACTGGTGCACCTTGATTTTTTTCACGTGGCACCAGTAAATTTGGTAAAAAATATTCAACCAGTAATTTCCTCAACTCTTTATCTGTTGGCGTATCATCAGACTCAGTGACTAAAACCTCAAGCACAACATCTATTACATGACTTTTAACTTTCGCTAAATAATTTATAACACCTTCATTTTCACTAAATTCTTTTTCTAATTCTTCTATATAGGGCTTGATAGCCTGCTCAGCGGTCTCATTTTTAAGTTTTCTTAATTGATCAAAAGAAAGACGTTTCCATGCCGGTAATTCTAATAGTTGCTCGGAAAGTACGTTTTCTAATTCACTTAAAGACTTATAAAAATTAGTTCTCTCCTCTTCTGTTAGTTTATTAAAGTCTTTATCACTTAATGGTTTTCCTTCAACGAGAGGCGCAAAACCTACTTCACCATCTTCTTCAAACAAAACAACATTTTCTTTTAACGCAAGCTCTTCAACGACAGCAATGGCCTGGTCATATTTTTTATTAAACTCTCGGTCAATCGCTGACTTTTGTCTTTGGTAACCTGGGTTATCAAAAACCTCTGGAAATAAACTGAGTAAACCATCAATAAATTTATTCAGGCTCACCAATAATTCTTTACCGCCACCCGGCTTAACTGACAGGGTTAATGGTATATGGCTTTCGTCAAAATTATTGGTGTAACACCACTCATCTGGTGATTTTTGCGCAGATGCAAGAGACGTTAACATTTGTTTGATTAACGTTTGTCGTCCAGTACCATGTTCACCTAGAGCAAAAACATTAAAACCAATTGCAGACATAGACAAACCGAATTCCAATGCTTCTTTTGCCCTTTCATGGCCAACAAAATTTTGAGAGACGGCATCATTTATTTTACTGGCTGATTTATTATCATTGGAGAATAGTGATGCTGATAATGGAGAAGTTAGATCATCAGCACCAAGACGAGTTTTATCGGCAAGACAAGCAACAGTTTTAGTCATATAAATCCTTTAAAGAGCGTTATTGAGTCTCGCTCCTAATAATGAAGTATCCAAATTTTTCGCTAGTGTACTTGTTAACATTTTTGCTAACAAGTTATTGTAAAACTAAGGGTTAAGTGGGAGACGAATAAAATCTATTGAACCACAGTGAAGACAGTCAGAAATTTCACTAAAATGCATAATAGTAGTTCTTTCATCGCATCGCTCACATTGCAGTTCCCCAAAACCTATGAAATCACCACTCTTATAAACACCTTCATGGTTGAAGTCATCAACAAGTTCGGCCCATTCCACTTGTGACTTATCTGTTAACTTGGCAAGATTATCCCATAAGGTTTCATTTAATAAACCTAAGTAGACCGAATTTTTCGCTTGTGTACGGTTTAATTGATAAAAGTCATGCAGGTCATATCTCAAATTATCAATAAATTGTTGCAGTTTCTCCTCTGACATTGATTCAGCGGTACCGACATATAATTTTGTCTGTTTAATAAACTCGTCAATGTTCGGCTTTTGCTCACTTTTAACTTCAACTAACCAGTCATTAAGTTTTCTATAAATATCAGCAAAATAATCATTTTTTTGTAACATTAGTATTCTCCCTTGAGAGTATTACTTTAACTATAGGTTTAAGTATAGGGAAAGTTATAGTTTACGCTTAATTATACTTGTTGTTACCCAGTTATATAAGGTATTCTACTGACATTATATAACATCGATTTTACCGCTATTTATCCAATTTAATATAGCGTAGCAAGTAATTCGGTAACACCTTAAAAGCATTAGAGAAAGTCTTAATGGAAGCCATTTATAATCCCCAAGCGATTGAAGCAACAGTACAAAAATTTTGGACTGATAACAACACCTTTCAAGCTATTGAAAATCCTGATAAAGAAAAGTTTTACTGCTTAGCTATGTTCCCTTACCCAAGTGGTCGATTACACATGGGTCATGTACGTAACTACAGTTTAGGTGATGTTATTTCACGCTATCAACGTATGCAGGGCAAAAATGTCATGCAGCCTATGGGATGGGATGCCTTTGGTTTACCTGCTGAAAACGCAGCAATAAAAAACAAAACTGCTCCGGGAAAATGGACATACGAAAATATTGACTACATGCGTAATCAATTGCAGTCGCTTGGTTTTGGTTATGACTGGGGCCGTGAATTAGCTACTTGTAAACCTGATTACTATCGCTGGGAACAGTGGTTCTTTACTCAACTTTTTGAGAAGGGTTTAGTGTACAAGAAAAATGCTACAGTCAACTGGGATCCAGTTGACCAAACTGTTTTAGCTAATGAACAAGTTATTGATGGTAGAGGCTGGCGTTCAGGTGCCCTTGTTGAGCGCAAACAAATTCCACAATGGTTTATTAAAATTACAGCTTACGCCGAAGAGTTACTTGATGATTTAGATCAATTAACCGAATGGCCTGAGCAAGTGAAAACTATGCAACGTAACTGGATTGGTCGTTCTCAAGGTGTTGAAATGACTTTTGCGGTTAGTGACTCGACTGATAGTTTTGATATTTACACAACGCGACCTGATACGTTGATGGGGGTTACTTATGTTGCCCTTGCTGCACAACATCCACTTGCGGTAACTGCTGCAAAAGATAATGCAGAGTTAGCGGAATTTATTGATGAATGTAAAAACAGTAAAACCACTGAAGCTGACATGGCTGCAATGGAGAAGAAAGGAGTTGATACCGGACTTAAAGCTATTCATCCACTTACGGGTAAGTTAGTTCCTGTATGGGCTGCTAACTTTGTACTAATGGATTATGGCTCAGGTGCGGTAATGTCTGTACCAGGACACGATCAACGAGATTATGAGTTTGCAATTAAATATGGTTTAGCCATAGAGCAAGTTATTGCTGGACAAGAGTCTGATGATATTACCAAAGCTGCTATTACAGAAAAGTCTACCTTAATCAATTCAGCTGAATTTGATGGCTTAGATTTCGAACAGGCTTTTAAAGCGATTAGCGATAAGTTAATTAGCGAAAATAAAGGTAAAACTACCACTAACTATCGTTTACGTGATTGGGGGGTTTCTCGTCAACGTTACTGGGGTACACCAATTCCAATGGTTAACCTTGCCAATGGTGAATCAGTACCTGTACCGACAAATGAATTACCGGTAGTGTTACCAGAAGACGTGGTAATGAATGGTACTACATCGCCAATTAAAGCCGACCCAGAATGGGCTAAAACTACTTATAATGGTGAAGATGCGCTACGCGAAACAGATACCTTTGATACCTTTATGGAATCTTCTTGGTATTACGCGCGTTATTGTTCGCCAAATGACGACACCCAAATGATTGACCCTGCTAAAGCAAACTATTGGTTGCCTGTAGATCAATATATTGGAGGTATCGAACATGCAATATTACATTTATTATACTCGCGCTTCTTCCATAAATTATTACGTGATGTCGGTTTAGTTGACTGTGACGAACCTTTCAAAAAGCTTTTATGTCAGGGCATGGTTTTAGCTGAGACATATTATCGTGAAGCTGATAATGGTGGGCAAGAGTGGATTGCACCAACAGATGTTAGCGTTGAAAGGGATGACAAAGGTCATATCACCTCATCAATGAGTAAAATTGATGGCCTACCTGTGTTATCTGCAGGTATGAGCAAAATGTCTAAATCGAAAAATAATGGTATTGACCCACAGGAAGTTATTGAAAAATATGGTGCTGATACAGTACGTTTATTTATTATGTTTACTTCACCACCAGAGCAAACTTTAGAATGGTCTGATGCCGGTGTTGAAGGTGCTCATCGTTTCGTTAAACGTGTTTATAAATTATCACATGACTTTGTTGAAAGTACCAGTAACTCTGCTGTTGTTGATATCGCAACGTTAACCTTAAATGCGGGGCATAAAAAATTACGCCGTGAGTTACATAAAACGATTGCAAAAGTTACCGATGATATAGGTCGTAGAAATACTTTCAATACCGCTATAGCTGCCATCATGGAATTAATGAATCACTTGGGTAAAGCTAAGTTAGAAAGTGATGAAGATAAAGCCATAATGCAAGAAGCGGTTCGCGCCGTGGTATTAATGCTAACCCCCATCACCCCACATCTTTGTCATAATTTATGGCAATTAGTCGGCGGTAGTGATGTTAATGTTGAAGATGCTACTTGGCCTGTAGTCGACGACAGTGCTTTAGTAGAAGATGAAAAGCTTATTATCGTGCAAGTGAATGGTAAGTTACGCGCAAAAATTACCGTTGCAGCTGATGCAAGTAAAGAAGTTGTTGAAGCACTTGGTTTAAATGATAAAAGTGTATTGAAATTTACCGAAGGTAATACCATACGTAAAGTTATTTATATCCCAGGTAAGTTACTTAATATTGTTGCCAACTAACGGGTAAATGATAAATGTATAAATTAAGCCTTACCATTAAGTGCTTAATTATCGCCCTGTTGACCACAAGTTTACTGACTGCTTGTGGTTTTCAACTCCGCGGTAATTATCTACTCGATGATGACTTACAAACCCTTTATGTTAGCTCTACCGATGTTCACGGTGAGTTAACACGATTAGTTAAACTCAGCTTAACGCGCAACCAAGTTAACGTGTTAAAACGCCCGAAAACTGACATTCCTGAATTACGTATTATTTCTGATGAATTAGATAGACGCACGTTATCATTATTCTCTAATGGTCAAGTAGCAGAATATGAACTGATATATTCAGTATACTATCAAGTTCGCTTTGCTGGTGAAGATGCAAAAGACTTTCGCTTTGAAATTTACCGGGATTATCAAGACGATCCTAACTTCGCCTTAGCAAAAAGTCGTGAGTTATCATTATTATTAAGTGAAATGAGAACGTCAGGTGCTGATAAAATCTTACGTGATTTGGCAAGAATACAACGCTAATTCATAATACTGGATTAATCTCACTACGCATTAAAATATTATCGTTTTACAGCTAGCTATTACAGATAAAAAAGGCTTTCATGAAAATTTATCACAACCAACTCGACAATACTCTACGACAGGGTTTTAAACCTGTTTGGTTGGTTTTTGGTGATGAACCTTGGCAAAAAAACAATAGTTTAGCTGTTATTAAAAATAATGCAAAAAATCAAGGCTTTAGTGAAATAATTCGTTTTAGTAGTGATACTAGTTTTAACTGGCAACAATTACTTGATGAGTATCAATCGTTAAGTCTTTTTGCCAGCCAACGTATTATTGAAGTTGAATTAACGTCGGTTAAAGTTGGTGATGCCGGCAATAAAGCATTACTTGCATTAGCTGAAAGACTAACACAAGACGCCAATAGTGGTCATGCTACACAAGATGTCATTTTCATATTCCACGGCGAAAAACTTGACGGACCTAGTGCCAACAGAAAATGGTTTAAAAGTATGACCCAGCTGGGCTGCTATTTACCATTATATGATATTGAACTAAAGGCTATGCCTCAATGGCTCAATAATCAAGCAAGACAGTTGCAACTTAATATATCTCCTGAGTTAAGCGCCCTACTGATAGAGCTGTTTGAAGGTAATTTACTTGCCCTTACTCAAGAGCTAGATAAACTTTTTTTACTTTTTGGCTCACAAGCTATCAGCATTGAACAAGCTGAGCAGTTAATTATCAAACAGGCAAAATTTAATCCTTTTCAGGTTATCGATGCTTTATTACGAGGTGATTGTGCAAAATGTATCACTATGCTCGATCAACTACAGCAAGAAGGTATGGCACCAGCACAGTTAATGTGGGTGTTCCACAAAGAAATAAACCAGTTATACACCATGTTAAATCAATTAAAGCAAGGTGAGAGTATTGCTAATATTTATAAGCAATATCGTATTTGGGATAAACGTAAACCTTTATACCATCACGCCTTAACTCACATCAAACTTGATAACGTCAAACGTGCCATGATACGTATTGCTGATATTGATTTATTAAGTAAAACGAGCAGTGAATTTAATATTTTCATCTTATTAGCTGATTTATGTATCACCTTATATCACGGTGAAAAAACAGCAGCCTTTAGTCTTAATTATGGCTAACAAGAGTAAGAAATGACATCAACAAAGTCAGGCATCAACACTATTATAAATAATGGTATCGGTATTTTAGGCGGTACCTTCGACCCTATCCACCTAGGGCACACTCAATCAGCCCAAGCGGTTGCCAATCAACTTAATTTAACTGAAGTACTTTTAATACCCACTCATATCCCCCCTCATAAAATTTCAGCTAAATTAGTTCCCCATGCAAGTGCTGAACAACGCGCCGCCATGGTTGAAATTGCCTGTCAAAAAAGTGAACTATTTACCTGTGACCTTCGAGAATTAAAACGTTCTGGACACTCTTACACCGTAGATACTCTAAAAGAATTAAAGCAACAATATCCTACAAAAGCTTTGTTTTTTATTATTGGTATGGATTCACTACTAACGTTTACTACTTGGCATAAATATAAAGAAATTTTGTCTTTGTGTCATTTAGTGGTCAATACTCGGCCAAATTATTCCATTGAACAATTGAATGAAGAGACAAAGACATTATTAAGTAACTGTCAAACAGCTGATCTTACTGAACTAACATTGGTTAATCATGGGAAAATATTTTTCGCTATCAAGTATTTTTTGGATGTTTCATCAACACAAATACGTCGACGTTTGGCACAAAAAAAAGCGTATAATCATCAATTATCACCGTCAATTTCAGAATTTATTCATAAAAACAAGCTTTATCGTTAACCCTGAGCCTAAAAAGTGTTAATATCGCACTATTATTTATTGTGCACGTTAAAGAGTGCATCAAAAGTTACGATTAACGATAGGAATAACACCTTGCAAACTGAACAACTTAAAGCATTTGTCATAGAAAAACTTGAAGACATGAAAGGCAGAGATATCATTGCTCTTAATATTAGCGATAAAGCAAGCTTTGCTGATTACATGGTTATATGTTCAGGTAATTCGAACCGCCATGTAAAATCTCTGGCTAATTCTGTTGGTATGGAATGTCGCGCTCAAGGTCTGGAGCCCCTTGGTATGGAAGGAAACGATATTGGCGAATGGTCATTAGTCGATTTAGGCGATATCATTGTTCATGTTATGACAGATGAACAACGTGATAAATATAATCTTGAGCAACTTTGGGCTGAATAATTGACCTGTTCATATTGCCTAATAAAAAGACGAGAGCTATGTTAGTTTCATTAGCCCTTACCAACAGTAATACTAGTAGTTTTATCGCTCTCGTTATTTTTACAGCAGTTTAGTACTGGTCACTTCAATGAAATAATCAAAAATATTTATGAAACTTACCTTATATGCCGTTGGTAGTAAAATGCCTGCGTGGGTTAGCCTAGGATTTGCTGAGTACAGCCGTCGTTTCCCTCGTGATTTAAGCTTTCATTTAGTTGAAATTCCTGCAGGTAAACGTGGTAAAAATGCTGATATCAGTCGCATACTTACTAAAGAAGGTGAGCTATTACTTGCTGCGATCCCTAAAGGAAACCGTATTGTAACCTTAGAGGTTGAAGGGCAACCATGGACAACACCAAAACTTGCAAAACAGCTGCAAAGCTGGCAACTTGATGGCAGAGATGTCGCATTACTTGTTGGTGGACCTGAAGGTTTGTCCCCTGCATGTATTAAAGCTGCTGAGCAAAAATGGTCATTATCAGCGTTAACGCTACCTCACCCAATGGTACGAATACTGATAGCAGAGAGTTTGTATCGCGCTTGGAGCGTAAACACTAACCACCCTTATCATAGAGAATGATTTTTATTAATGACTACCTTATCCTTACCTTTACTAGATAATCTTATTTTTAATAGCGTGCGCTAATGTCTCCACGTCGCGTTGTTATTAGAAATCAATCGGCTGAAGCAAATTTATTTGCTCGACGTGCCTTTATTGCTTTTACCGGCGTTGTCCTCGTTGTATTAATACTTTTTGGTAATATATATAGCTTACAAGTTGAATCTTTCGAAAAGTATCAAACTCGCTCTAACTCCAATCGCATCAAGATACTACCAGTAGCACCAAACCGCGGTTTAATCTATGACAGGAATGGCGTGTTACTTGCCGATAATAAACCTGTTTACAGTTTAGAAGTTATCGCTGAAGATGTTGATAATATTAAAGCCAGTATTATTGAAGTAAGCAAATTACTCAATATTACCCCAGAGCGACAAAGCAAATTTTTTAAATCAATGAAACAAAAACGTCGTTTCAAACCTGTAGAACTCCACTCTCATTTAAGCGACCAGCAAGTTGCTTTATTCTCAGTAAATCAGCACAAATATCCAGGTCTTTTTGTTAATGCGCGTTTAAAACGATATTACCCTTTCTCAGACTTAACCACGCATAACTTGGGCTATGTTGCTAGGATAAATCCAAAAGATGCAAAGAAATTAGCGCTAGCAGGTAAATCTGAAAACTACGCTGCAACCTATGGGATTGGGAAGTTAGGTATTGAAAGGTATTATGAAGATATACTACACGGCAGCATTGGCCATCAAGAAGTCGAAATTAATAACCAAGGCCGTGTGATTCGTACATTAAATTACACTCCACCAGTGCCTGGCAAAGACCTGATATTAACCTTAGATATTGAATTACAAATGATCGCTAAACGTGCATTATCTGGTAAACGCGGTGCAATAGTCGCAATGGACCCGCGTACCGGCGGTATTTTAGCTATGTATTCAAATCCTAGCTACGACGGTAATTTATTTGTTCATGGCATCAGTAATACAAACTATAATAAATTACGAAATTCAAAAGATTCGCCATTTGTCAACCGAAGTATTCAAGGTTATCCTCCGGCATCAACAGTAAAACCTTTTCTTGCGTTAACGGGATTAGAAGAAAATATTGTTACCGCAAGTACTGAAGTTTATGATCCTGGTTGGTATCAGCTCAACGGTTTACCAAATAAATATCGAGACTGGAAGCCTTGGGGCCACGGAATGGTTAATTTAACCAAAGCGATAGAACAATCTTGTAATATTTATTTTTATGATCTTGCCTTTAAATTGGGTATTACTAAAATTAGTAATATGATGGAAAGATTTGGCTTTGGTGATTATACCGGCATTGATATCCATGAAGAAAGTAAAGCCATCATGCCTAGTGTTGCTTGGAAGCGAGCTCGATACAATCAGCCTTGGTTCACAGGCGAAACACTTTCTGTAGGTATTGGCCAAAGTTTTTGGACTGTAACACCACTGCAATTAGCACAAGCACTGACCACCTTAGTGAACCGTGGTGAACGTAAAATCCCACATTTATTAAAAGCAAAGAGTGAGCTGATTATTGAGGGTAATGGTAATGCTTATCATCAACTCACCCCTATTACCTATGAACCACGTGCTCCTTTAAAGCTTAAAGAAGATAGCCATTGGGAGGTCGTTCTCAATGCTATGCATAATACCGCTCAAAAGCCTACGGCTACCGCTTATGCCCCATTTAAAGGTTCTCAGTATGATGCGTCAGGTAAAACGGGATCAGCACAAGTAGCTAGACGTAAACAAGGAGAGAAATACGATGCAAAGACAACCAGTGAAAATAAGCGTGATAATGCGATGTTCATTGCTTTTGCCCCTTATGATAAACCTGAAATAGTGGTTACTGTCGCGATTGAAAATGTTGCAAAAGGTGGAGGTAGTACTAATGCAGGACCAGTTGTCCGACAAATAATGGACCAATATTTTGGCGATAGGGTTATTACTAGGCAAGCGCATAAAGCTAAACCAATAGTCGATTCAGCCATAAAAACTATTCCTCAAGAGGCTGACTAATGCGAACTACCGGGCAAGACCAAAAAAAAGTTTATAACTTATCGCAACGACTCCACGTAGATGTTCCGTTATTAATAGGTATATTATTATTATTGGCATTAGGGTTATTTATTGTTTACAGCGCTAGTGGTCAGGAAACAGCTATTGTTTACCGTAAGGCAAGGAGTATTGGTGTTGCCTTATTTGGCATGTTTATTGTCGCGCAAATCCCACCATTAGTTTATCGTAAGTGGGCTGTACCTGTCTTTGTATTAGGTTTATTAATGTTGGTTAGCGTATTGTTATTTGGACATGTGGGTAAAGGCGCACAACGCTGGCTTGATTTAGGTTTCATAAAGTTTCAGCCCTCTGAAATAATGAAGCTCATCGTTCCTATAATGATCGCCTGGTATGTAAGCCAAGAAAATTTACCGGTAAAAATATCAACAGTTATACTTGCCTTTATCTTAGTGCTATTACCGACTTTACTTATTGCTAAGCAACCTGATTTAGGTACATCATTACTTATCGCCAGCTCTGGAATTTTTGTTATTTTTCTTGCTGGTGCTAGTTGGCGTCTTATTGGTGTTTGTGTTGGTTTAGCTTCTGCTTTCGTGCCTATTTTATGGATGTTTTTGATGAAGGATTATCAAAAACAACGTGTGCTAACGTTCTTAAACCCAGAGCAAGACCCCTTAGGATCTGGCTACCATATTATTCAATCTAAAATAGCTATTGGCTCTGGTGGTCTTGAAGGTAAAGGCTGGCTAAAGGGTACGCAATCACAATTAGAATTTTTACCCGAGCGTCATACTGATTTTATCTTTTCAGTATTTAGTGAGGAGTTTGGCTTAATTGGTGTCGCCGTCTTACTTACCCTGTACTTATTTGTGGTAATGCGTGGCTTGTGGATTGCGGTGAATGCCCAGCATGCTTTCACTAAACTACTCGCGGGTAGCCTTACTTTAACCTTTTTTGTTTATGTATTTGTAAACATCGGTATGGTGTCTGGCTTATTACCTGTTGTAGGCGTACCATTACCTTTGGTCAGTTATGGAGGTACTTCTATGGTGACATTGATGTTAGGTTTTGGCATATTAATGGCTATTAGTACCCATCGACGTTTTCATGTTTAACGTTTCCTAAAAATCTTATCTCATATTATTAATGATGAACTTTATGACTCAACGTATTATCCTAGTCTGTTATGTATTACTATTTACACTGTTGAGTGCCTGTAGCTCTGATCGCTATCGACAAAAGCATGACAGCACCCCTGCACGTTTACCAAATCAAGCCGAGTTAAAAGATGCTATTGCCCGCGCGGAGCCTTATAGTCGCGGTGGTAATAAAAATTATCAGGTTTGGGGGAAACCCTATCAAGTATTAACCTCTGCGCAAGGTTTTGAACAAACTGGCCTAGCGTCTTGGTACGGTAAGAAGTTTCATGGTCACCTTACCTCTAATGGTGAGATTTATGATATGTATTCTATGAGTGCAGCCCATAAAAATTTACCTTTACCTACGTATTTACAAGTCACCAATACTACCAATAACAAATCAGTCGTTGTACGGGTTAATGACCGAGGCCCTTTTCATCAATCACGTATTATTGATTTGTCATACAGCGCAGCTTATAAATTAGATATGTTAAAAAAAGGTACTGCCCACGTTAAGATTACCGCTATTACAAACTTTGATAAAAAAACAGGCAAAGTTATAATGCCATTAAAAAATCCATTAGAAAAATCCATTTCTTCCGTGATTAGTTCAACAGCTAATATTGATATTAAAAAGCAATTCACTACGCAAACGATCACAACAATGGGTATTGCTACCCCTTACATTCAAGTTTTTGCAACCAGTAAAAAAGAACTTGCTATGAGTACGGCTAATAAGCTGAAAAATGAATACAAACATCAAACCAGTTACCCTGAAAATCAAGGGCTATATCGTATTCAGATAGGTCCTATTAGCGATCTTGCGACATTAAATGCTTTATTATTAGCACTTAAAGAAAATGGCTATCCTAATGCCTATCCACGGACAGCGTCCCAATAGAGGTTTAGTACAAACGTTCAACTTAAAACATACTAACGTCATTAAAACGGAATTAAATAAATATTGTTACATTTTTAACGGTTTTTCTTCGATTATATTGACAATATCTGTTTTTTACCCATAGCCAAGCTATTTAGAAATGCTATACTTTCGACCAGTTGATTTTCCTTAATTTTCTACACACGATTAACCTATGACTAAAACAATAAAAAATTCTGGTAAATATGCCACTAACAAGTTGCTTACCCTTATCCATGGTGCTCTATTTAGTGCTGCAATTATTCTTTTACCCACTGCGCACGCTATTACTATTATCCCTGATGCGCCGCAAATTAATGCGAAAGGTTTTATCTTAATTGACTACACCACGGGTAAAATCATTGCTGAAGAAAATGCTGATACCCAGTTAGCCCCAGCTAGTTTAACTAAAATAATGACCAGTTACATTATTGGTAAAGAGCTTGAAAACGGTAATATAAAAAATACTGATAAAGTGATGGTCAGTGAAAAGGCTTGGGCTAAAAAATTTCCCGACTCATCCAAAATGTTTATTGAGGTAGGTACTGAAGTACCTGTTAGTTTATTAAACCAAGGGATTATTGTTGCATCAGGAAATGATGCTTGTGTTGCCATGGCTGAGCATATCGCCGGTAGTGAAAGCGCCTTTGCCGACTTAATGAATGCCCATGCTGAACAACTAGGTATGTCGAGTACCTTTTTTGAAAATAGTCATGGTTTAGACAGTACTTCTCATATGACTACGCCAAGAGATATGGCAACGCTAGCAATTGCGCTTATTAGGGATGTACCCGAAGAATATGCAATCTATAAGCAAAAATCGTTTACCTATAACAACATTAAGCAGTATAACCGTAATGGTCTATTGTGGGATAAAAGCTTAAATGTTGACGGTATGAAAACCGGTCATACTTCAAATGCAGGTTATAGTTTAGTTACCTCAGCAACTAAAGGGGATATGCGTTTAGTTACTGTTGTTATGGGAACAGCAAGTGAACGTGCACGTAAAGTAGAAAGCAAAAAATTATTAAACTATGGGTTCCGCTTTTTTGAAACAATTACCCCATATAAAGCCGGTGAGGTATTTATCGCAAACCGTGTTTGGATGGGTGACAAAGAAAATGTTGATTTAGGTATTATCTCTGACACACCAATTAC
>CAJWZC010000058.1 GCA_913049915.1 uncultured Colwellia sp. | reverse complement strand
AAAGACATTACTTCATTAATAGCGATTAATGATTTTTCACCAGTAATACGGTTTTTAAGTTCAACCTGTTGGGCATCTAAATTACGTTCACCAATGATGACTAATAATGGTGTGCCCATTAATTCATGATCGGCAAACATTACACCTGGACGTTCTTTTCTATCATCAAACAATACTTCAACACCAGCTTGAAGCAATGATTCATATAAGGTGTCAGCTGTTTCTTTAACGCGAGCCGACTTTGCCATATTCATTGGTACAATCGCTACTTGAAATGGTGCAATCGCTTTAGGCCATTTGATACCATTTTCATCATGATTTTGCTCTATAGCAGCAGCAACAATACGAGAAACACCAATACCGTAACAACCCATAGTTAATATTTGGTTTTTACCAACTTCATTGAGTACCGAGCAGTTCATCGCTTGTGCATACTTAGGACCTAACTGGAAAATATGACCAACTTCGATACCACGCTTTATTACGATATTACCTTGACCACATGGGCTTAGATCGCCAGCAACAACATTACGGATATCTTGAATGTTGATTTCTCCACAATCTCGTTCCCAGTTAACGCCGGTAAAAGAATGGTTATTTATGTTAGCACCGCAGACAAAATCACTTAACTGAGCAGCACTTCGATCTACAATCACTTCAATAGCTAAGTCTTTAGGGCCTAATGAGGTACTATGGCAGTTAGCAACAGCGTATACTTGTTCATCAGTCGCGAATGTTAACGGTGAAGCAACTTCTGCTAAGTTCTCAATTTTAACTTCATTAAGTTGATGATCGCCGCGGAGTACTAAAGCCACTAATTTCTCTGCTTCACCTTCGTTATTAGAGCCAAGCACTAAGTGTGTTTTAACGGTAGTTTTTAAATCTAGCTCTAAGGTTTTTATTAAACGCTCAAGTTTTAATTCTACTGTTTCGAACTCTTTAGCCGGCTCACGGCGTTCAACTGCTGGAGTTAATGCTTCAGCTTTTTCAACGTTGGCTGCAAAATCACTGGCATCACTAAAAGCAATATCATCTTCGCCTGAATCAGCTAGTACATGAAACTCATGAGACCTTTCACCACCAATGGAACCTGTATCGGCTAGAACTGGACGGAAATTCAATTCAAGACGTTCGAAGATACGACAATAGGCATCAAACATAATTTGATAGGTTTTTTCTAAACATTGGTCTTCTAAATGAAAAGAGTAAGCATCTTTCATTAAGAATTCACGGCCACGCATCACGCCAAAACGAGGGCGTATTTCATCACGGAATTTGTTTTGAATTTGGAATACATTTAACGGCAACTGTTTGTAGCTACTTAGTTCATTAGCAACTAATTTGGTCACGACCTCTTCATGGGTTGGGCCTAAAACAAAAGGTCGCTTATGGCGATCGCTTAGTCGTAATAACTCAGGACCATAGTCAGCTAGTCTGCCAGACTCTTCCCATAAATCTGCAGGTTGTACCATGGGCATTAATATCTCATTAGCACCAGCACGCTGCATTTCTTCACGAACAATATTTTCAACTTTTTTCAAAACGCGTAAACCGGTTGGTAGCCAAGTATATAAACCAGAAGCAAGATTACGAACAAGGCCTGCTCGTAACATTAACTGATGGCTGATCACTTCTGCGCTAGCAGGGGTTTCTTTAAGAGTAGACAGTAAGTATTGACTGGTACGCATGTTAAAGGTTTCCGTAAAATAGGGGGGATATAATTGCCGACATTCTATCAGGGGCTTAGCTTATGAAAAAGTAATATATGTAATATTTCTGACTTAGTTACATCAAAAGTAACTATATGGGGATTCAAATATTTACCGTGTCATTTTTTTCACGAAAACTACCACAAAGAGAGCAATAGTAAAACTACCGGTAAAGGCTTCTATCGCGGTAATTGCACGAGAGAGACCTACCGGAGTAAAATCGCTATAACCTACGGTAGTAAATGTCACTACAGAGTAATAAAGTAATGAAAAAAATAAGGATATATTTTCGTTTAGCGTTTTATCCACAGTAAACGCTTGAATATTGCCGCCAACACTTAAGCCAGTAGCAGCTTGAATAATCGCTAGAAATAGACCTATGATACGAAGTGGTGCTTCAACATAACCGCAGAATATATCAATGAGTTTAGATAAAGTACTTTTAAGGTTATAACGCGGTAATTATAAATGGCGCATCAGGAGTTCTTTTTGAATAAAGTAACCAGAGAAGATAAATATTTCTCCGTCTTCAGCGTGTTTACGTAAATTTCTTCGGATTACTCTAAAAAATCAATATTTGCTTGCTAAACTTTAACTTTAATGGTGATTTAGCTGAATGTTCCTATTTTATTTTCTACCTTTTTTAATGTTTACAAATTTACTACCTGTCCACTTTATCCCTAACATATTGACATCGTCTAAATTGGTACAGTTAAGGTTAGTATCACGTAAGTCTGTTTTCATTAGACTGACGTGTCGAAGGTTTATATTAAATAGATCAGTATTGTTGAGATTAGCATGATAAAAATCAGCATAAGAGAAGTCATTTTTATTATGATTGACTAGAACTAAAACCTGGAGTTAGGCTTTGGCTAGTATAATATCCTGTAACATGCCACCGTCTAGGGCATAGCTTTCTAAACGCTATTTAACATTCTGTACGAATTTATCCATATCTTTATTATGCCAAAAATAAAAGCCAGAACTATCAGCTTCACCGTGACAGCAAAAGGTTTGTTGCTTGGTGCTATTCGAGTCTGGGTATTGGCACAATAATTTTATTTTATTCATTTAAAGAGTATAGTGGGCCCAATCAGAAAGTAAAAAGGAACTGACGTGCAAATAAGTTTAATTCAAGCAGATTACCATAATGAGCAACACGGTAAAGATTTAGTGATGTTGTTAAATGCATACGCACTTGATCCTATGGGCGGTGGAACTGCACTAACTAAAAACGTTCAACAGAACTTAGTTGCTACTATCGCAAAGCGACATGATTTTTTAACATTACTTTGTTATGTTGATGGTAAAGCTGCGGGTATACTCAATTGTGTGGAAGGTTTTTCTACGTTTAAATGTAAACCATTACTTAATATCCATGATTGTGGCGTATTAAAAGAATATCGAGGTTTAGGTTTAAGCCAAAAATTATTTATTGCAGTAGAGGAAATATCACGTGAACGTGGTTACTGTAAATTAACGCTTGAGGTATTAGAAGGCAATACAATAGCACAAAATGCTTATAAAAAATTAGGCTTTACTGGTTATGAACTAAATGAAAAAACGGGTAAAGCCATGTTTTGGGAAAAAGTGCTTTAAGCTATTATTAAGTCTTTTATTGAACGTTAATGATTAGCTGAACATAGCTTTCATTAACGTCCATTCATCACTTTTTAAATGATCAATTTAGTTTATTAAAATGAAATAGGTTTTCTTTTTCTTGGTACTTTAACTATTTCAATATCTTGTGGCTGAGCTATAAAATCACTTTTAGCTTTTTTTGCGGCGTTTTTCTTAGACCTAGCTTTTTTCTGTGCTGTTTTAGTCTTTGGAGCGTTACTCACACGGTTATTAACCTTTTCGTCTAAATCTTTAGTAGCTTCTGTTTCAGCGAGTTCTTCATTGATGAATAACTGTACTACTTCACCATTAAACTCAACCACATCTTGGTGATAAATTTTCTTACGTTTTTGATATTCAATTTCACCATTAAGTAAAACATAACCTTCACTGATAACGACTTTTGCTTCACCACCACCACTGACCAAATTTGCTATTTTTAGTAGCTTACATAACTCAACAGGTTGATGGTTTAATTCAATAACTAAGTAACTTTCGGACATAGTTTTCTCGATAAAAAACAGGTTTTAATCTTGTGATAACTTCGCTAAAAAATCAGTGACTTCAATCTTTAATTCTTCATTATCAATAGTTTGTGCTACTTCGTTAGCTTTAGTTGCAAAAACAAGTGCCTGCGCTTTTTCTTCAAATTCAACTTGGCGCTGTGCCATGGCTAAATAAGCAGAGGCGGTAAAAATTGGTAATACTAATTTTTCTGCAGTTACTAAGGCAACTTCATAAATATCCATTGCTTGCTCACCGTCTTCAGTAAAGTCAGCAAGTGCTTCCCATTGCAGCGGGTGATCTTTTGGTGAATCTTGATTTATCGCACAAAGCACTTGTAATTTCTTACAACTGGCAAGTCTTAATTCATCATTGTCTGTGTTTGACGCATTAGCAATTTCTTGGCAAATGGCAAGAATGTCGTCATATAAAGGTGCTTTCATAGATAATCCTAGTGTATATACGTAGTTACCGGCTTAACTTTTAATATATACCCGCTCCACTTGAAGATGCTCGTTTCAGGAAACCTGAGTATGGTTTACTCAGTTCTCCTCAAAGGGCTGGTTTATAAACGCTTTATACTTCGTTATTGATTTCGACAATAGAATAACTATAATCTTCAATCAATGCATTGCCTAAAAGCGTTTATAATTCCAGCTGAATCCTGCATCTTCCAGTGGAACAGGTATAATTATATTTATAGCGGCATAATTTAAGGCGATATTATCATACTAGGGCTTTTTATACATTAGACAGCGCTTATTTTACATTAACTGGCACAATACAGGATTGTATGATGAATACTGGCTTTAATGCACAAACACTTAAGTTTGTTAAAACATGTTGTATAGGATTTTCTTTACTGCTTTTTTCTTTAACTACCTATGCAGCTTATTGGCCACAAGAGTTAACCAGTGACAAAGACACTATTGTAATTTATCAACCTCAGCCTGAAAAACTTGTGGGTAACATACTCACAGGTCGAGCGGCAATGGCACTGGAATTAAAAGGAAATCCATCGCCAGTTTTTGGTGTGTTTTGGTTTTCTGCACAAATAGCGACAAATCGTGGTGAAAATACCGTAACGATTAATCAATTAAAAGTGACAAAAGTAGGGTGGCCAGAATCCGATGAGGCAGGCGAAAAGATATTTAGTCAATTTGTCGAAACACAATTAGCTACCTCATCATTTACGGCTTCATTATCTAAATTGACTGCCAGTTTAACCAGTTCCGAGCAAATGCAAAAAAGTCTGGCCAATATAAAAAATGACCCTCCAATAATAGTATTCTCAAGTATATTATCTGTATTACTCAGCTTTGATGGTGAGCCTGTTTTTAGAGATATTGAGAATAGCGACTACCAGCGCGCATTAAACACACCATTAGCGGTAGTAAAGAAAAAAAACCAAGAAAAATATTATTTAACCAGTGGTCATTTATGGTACCAAGCTCCAGCTGCATTGGGACCATGGTCAATTTTAGCTAATCAACCGACAGAACTTAAAGCGCTGATCCCAAAAGATGAAAGTCAAAGTGATAGCCCCGAAGTTGTTACTGCGCCTAATATTATAGCTACAATTAAACCTACCGAATTGGTAGTTTCCGATGGAAAAGCCAAATGGACTAGTTTGGTCGGTAGTAAGTTACTTTATGTAGAAAATACTGAAACACCATGGCTGCGTGAACTGAGCAGTGGCGATATGTTCGTTTTGTTATTAGGTAGGTGGTTTAGTAGTAAAAGCGAGCAGGGTCCTTGGCTTTTTGTTCGTGCGGACAAATTGCCAAAAAGTTTCCAAGAAATTCCACCTGAATCAGCTATTGGAGGCCTAAGAACCTCTGTTGCTGGTACTGATGAAGCTGAGCAAGCGGTATTAGATGCACAAATTCCGCAAACATCAGCGATAAAACGTAGCGAAGCAAAGCTAACGGTTAACTATGACGGTGAGCCTACGTTTGAGAAAATAGTTGATACACAAGTTGAATATGCAATTAACACTTCTGCACAGGTACTTAAAATTACTGGTAAATATTATGCCGTTGATAACGGTGTTTGGTTTGTCGCGGATAAGGCAAAAGGACCTTGGATAGTTGCAGATAACATACCTAATGAAGCAATAGCCCAAATTCCGCCTAGTTCACCTATGTATAACACTTCGTATGTCACTGTTTATCATTCAACCCCTGAGATTGTTTATGTTGGTTATACTCCAGGTTATTTATGGTCGTATCCTTATTATGGTGTACCTATTTATGGTACTGGTTGGTATTATCCTCCTTATTATGTCGGTGGATGGTATTACCCTAGGCCACCAACGTGGGGATTACATGTGGGTTATAACCCATGGAGCGGTTGGAATGTTGGTGTAAGTTGGGGCAGTCCATTCTTTAGAGTCGGCGTTGTCTGGGGCGGTGGTTATCACCATCACCCAAGGCCTTGTTGTGGTAGCGGTCATCGAGGCAGTACTAACATAAATATTAATGGTAATATAAATATAGGTAATTCGGTTAGCATTGCTAATCGTACTCATGCACATAATAATATTGTTAATAACCCCGCCAATAGATTAGGTGGAAAAGTTACACAAGGTTCTCTAGCAAATAACCGAAAAAATAATTTATATAATCAAGGCGTAAATAAAAAACGTAATGTTATAAAGAAACTTGCTACAGCGAGAGTAAACAGAGCGAAAGCTTCATCACAACGAGCTAATAATGTTTATGCCGATAAGAAAGGAGGCGTGGTTCGTCACGAAAATGGCCAATGGCAAAACCGTAGTAATAAAAACTGGCAGACAATCTCTAAACAAGGGGGGATAAACGCACCTGCTAGGCCTAGTCAACAATCTCGTAATCAACAAATGCGGAATAATCAACCCGGTACTATGTAACGACAAAATAACCGTTCATTTGACCATAAAACCATGAATCGAGATTTGCACGGTCGACAAATGGGTAATATGTCGCGAGGTAGTCATCAAGCTATGGGTAATGCTCGACGAGGCAGGTAGTTAGAGTTTACATTAAAAAACACACGAAAAAATACTGAGTTAATATTAAGTTCAAATACAGATATATAGAAAGTAACGCTGTATTCACAAAGCATTTAAACTTAAATTTAAATAAAAAAAGGAATGAAAATGAATAAACTAAAAGGTCTTAAACTCAGTGTTATCGCTTTAGTCACATCAATGGCTATTGGTTGTGCTGCTACTAACTCAACAGATGCACCACAAGTATCGCCAGAAGGCATGGAGTTAAAAAAATCTACACATTCTACTATTGCTTATAAAAAAGCAGGCGTAGATTTTTCAGAGTACGATAAAGTCCAAATATTACCGAGTGCGGTTGCTTTTAAGAAAAATTGGAAACGTGATTACAATAGAAATCAAGCAACATTATCGAGCCGTGTAAATGATGACGATGTAATACGTATTAAAGCTGATGTTGCTAAATTGTTTGATGAGGTCTTTAAGGACGAGCTTGGTAAAGATGCTAAATTTCCTATCGTTGATAAAGTGAGTTCAAATACTTTAGTGATAAGACCTACCATTGTAAATTTAGATGTGGCAGCGCCGGATGTTAGATCAGCGGTAAATGTACAAACCTATGCTAATGATGCCGGACAAGCAACGTTGTTTTTAGAATTTTATGATGGCGTAAGTGGCGAAATCTTAGCACGTGTTATTAGTGCTTCGGTTGCTGGTGATAATAGCTATTATCACTGGGCAACACGCGTTTCTAATAGAGCAGATGCTAAACGTATGATCAGAAAATGGGCTAAAATATTACGTACTAAATATGATGAAAATCATATAGCTAAAGTAAACTAGACTAGGGCTAACCTATCTTAATGAAAGCCAATGTTAAACCTTATTTTGTGTGTACTTGCGTTTTGCTGCTTCTAGTTAGTGGACAGTGGTTATTCTCTATTACTGCTGTGCAAGCTAAAGTGCCGAGTAAAGTTAAGTATTCGGTACAGCGCCAAGAAAACATTAAAATGCGTGAAAGCTTAGTGCTGCCCTATATTTTTAGTACCGATGATTTGGGACTCGTTATCGGTGTTGGTGCCATGGCAACAGGACTATACCAAAAACAAATGACGCTAAGTGGTACTGTCTATGGTGGCGGGGATACAAAAGGTTTAGGGGCAGGGCTTTGGAACTACCGTGTTTTAGATAGTGAACGGCTTTTTTTTAGCGCGATAGGTATGATGGGAGAATTTCCCCTGTTACGAGCATATTCTCCTTTGCCTAATGAAATGACGCCTTCACTTCGTCCGGGTTCTAATGATTCAAACTTTGATAATTTTATCCAAGCTAGTGGTTCAAGTAATTGGTGGAATATCACTCTAGAGTATGTCTTGCCATGGGGTCGTGCTAAAGAGAAAAGCATGGCAAGTTATCAATTAGTTGGCGGGTTATTAAAAAATGATACGCTACAAGCGGATTGGAATCCGCTAACCACAGGTACTAGTATAATCGTAGCTAGACAGTTTAATCGCTATCAGCAATACAAAAACGAAGAAATGGAGCTCTCTGGTGCTGTACATGCGTTTGAAGTAGGTATGTTTTATGACAATACTGATTTCCCAGCTAATCCTAGCCAGGGTAGCTCACAATATATTGCTTATAGTTACAACCCTAAGTGGTTAGAATCTAAAGAACAGTGGGATTTTATTGAAATAGAAGCGAGTAAATATTTCTCGTTAGGGAAAAACTCATTTGCGAAACAAAATATTATCGCTCTCAACGCTTGGTTAGGCTACTCTCCAAGTTGGCAAGTTACTTCTGATGATATGGGAAATAAACAAGTCAATAATAATGCCCCTTTTCTTGAGGGAGCGACATTAGGTGGTATGTATCGGTTGAGAGGATTTAGGCAAAGTCGCTTTCATGATAAGGCCGTTATTTATGCAACCGCTGAATATCGTATGACGATAGATTATAATCCAACAGAGAATGTACGCTGGTTAAAGTTTCTTAACCTTGATTGGTTACAAACGGTTTTGTATGTTGAAGGAGGACGGGTATCACCGACCTTTCATCGAGATACACTTTTCTCTGATTGGAAATCTGATGTAGGAGTATCATTAAGAGCGCTAACAGCAGGAATTGTAGTAAGACTAGACTTTACCCGTTCAAAAGAAGGTACAAGTACTTGGTTGATGGTAGGTCACCCATTCTAGCTGTTTAGTATAAAATAGCGAAAAGTAGATTTTAATGCATATTAATCCAGCGTTATGGCTGAAAATAAATCAAGCGACTAAAATTTTGAAAAAAAACACTATATTTCCTTATTTTCTGTTGACAGCTTTTTCTATCTCCCTATAATACGCCCACTGAAACGTAGACGGCTTAGCCTAAAACCTTTTAGTATTACAAGTAAAATGGACGATTAGCTCAGTTGGGAGAGCACCGCCCTTACAAGGCGGGGGTCACTGGTTCAAGCCCAGTATCGTCCACCATCTTTCCATGAAGATGTAAAACTATAATGGACGATTAGCTCAGTTGGGAGAGCACCGCCCTTACAAGGCGGGGGTCACTGGTTCAAGCCCAGTATCGTCCACCACTTATCTTACCTGTATATTTTAAATATCTTTCACTGATAAAATCACTTTTACCTTCTATATACGATAATATGTCACCTTTTAAAGTGAAATTTAACTTTATACTTCTGTTTGTAAGTATTTTAACTCTCACTAAATTATAAATAAATTAGTCCTATTGATATAAAATTATACGATAGGATTTGCTAGCCGTATTCTCGTTTTAAAGGATGGGATACACTAGATTGTTATTCAAGGTATTAAATAGCCTAAATTAATTGTGTGTTTTTATTGAGATTGAGTACGTTGATTAACTTTGCATTATTTTACTCTTCTATAAAATAGGTAGAGTAATAGTAACTTTCAGGCCACCCGACACTTGGTTTTGTACTATTATTTTACCTTGATGAAAAATAATAGCCTGTTGAGCGATTGCTAACCCCAAGCCGCTGCCGCCACTACTTCTTTCTCTTCCATCTGCCACGCGAAAAAAAGGAGTAAATAGTTTATCTATCATTTCATTGGGCACACCAGGTCCTTTATCTGAAACGCTGAGAATGTTCTGCTCATTTTGTTGACTTAATTCAACGGTAACTACTTGGTTATTAGGCGAGTACTTCACTGCGTTATTGATAATATTACTGATAGCACTGGCGAGCAGCTTCTTGTCTGCTAAAAGAAGGTAGTTAACTTCCGACTTGAAACTTATTGTGACAGCTTTACTGTTAGCAAAGTACTGACAGTCGTTAACAACTTGCTCTGTTAAATACTTGAGATCAATATGTTCAGTAATAAAAGTGTTATGGTTATGCTCAAGTTTTGAAAGCGTTAAGACATCGGCTATCATTTGATCTAATCGGTCCACTTCAGTTTCACAGCGATTTAAATGTTTTTGTTGCTCAATGTTATTACCCATATTTTTTTCGGCTAAAGCAACAGCAAGCTGTAAACGTGTTAATGGTGATCGCAGTTCATGGGATACATCACCTAATAAACGTTGATGGGCCGTAATATTATTTTCTAATTGTTCTGCCATTTGATTAAAGCTACGTGCAAGAGCGCCAAACTCATCAGAGCGTAGGTCAAACTTTGTAATACGTGTTGTTAATTTACCTTGACCTATACTTTTACTTGCTTTTTGAATAGCGATTAAAGGCTTTGTAAAACTCTTAGCGAGCAACCAGCATGATATGAAACTCACCAGTAATAGCATGATTAAACGCATAGCAAGAGGTAATCTATTTATCCAGCTTACAATATTTTTACGGCGTATTTCACTGCCAATGAAAAGTTGAAATTTTTCACCATTAATGACTATGGGTTGAGAGGATGTTACCTTGGTAAAGTCAAAATCAATGGTCACGGGGTTATCTAGCGGATGCTTTTCTAAGTAGCTTGTTACTTCTATCCAACCAAGCTTTCTTGGCGCATAAACCTTGTTATCACTGATTTTCTTTATGATTAACATTTGATGATTCTTACGGTTAAAACTTCTTTGTATTGCTTTGAGTTTTACCTGTTTTTTATTCGCTAATTTTTCAGTATATTTTTTTAATAATTTTAACTGTTGAGGGCTAGCTTGCTCTTGGCTAGGACTATGCCTAAATTGCATGGTGACTAGGTAACTAATGAGTACTGATATGAGTATAACTATCCAAAAAGCAAAAAACAGTTTTAAGCTAATGCCTAAGGAGAATTTCTTATGCAGTGTTGAAGTTAGCTTATTCGAAGTATTAGTCACTGTTAGTGCTCACCTTGTAAAAATACGTAACCAGCACCACGTATCGTTTTCATTTTATCTACGGGATCTATAGCGAGTAACTTTCTACGAACATTACCGACATGCACATCAATAGTTCTATCATATGGTGTGAGTTTCCGCTGCAGTACTTGCTCTGATATTTCATTTTTACTGAGTATTTTCCCATGATTTTCTAGCATATAAAGAAGAACTAAATATTCAGTACCAGTTAACTCAAGTAAATTATTTTGACAGCTTATTTCACGAGTTGCTTGATTCACCCTAACCTGATTAATAAACAATTGCTCATTTGGGACGTTTATTTTTGCAGTACTTTGACTCTTTACAATAGAAATACGTCTCAATATTGCTCTGATACGCGCTAATAATTCGCGGTGTTTAAAAGGTTTAGCCAAATAGTCATCGGCGCCTAATTCAAGACCTAAAATTCGGTTATTATCGTCACCTTTAGCTGTTAACATCAGAATAGGCGTTTTATGATTACCGCCCAGAGCTTTTAATACTTCAAAGCCATTTAATATTGGCATCATGACATCAAGTAAAATTAAGTCGAAATTATCATCAAATGCTTTAGCTAAACCACTGGCACCATCTAAACATGAGGTTACTTTGAAATTTTCGATGTCTAGGTATTGAGTTAATAGCTCGGCAAGCTCGGCATCATCATCGATTAGTAAGATGTGTTTAGTATGTGTAGGGAGTTGTGTCATATGAGTGGCTGCTTTTTAAGAATAAGAGACATAACGGTTTAAGTTTACTAACGTCAGTTTCTTAGTTTACGTGAACTTAGCTGTGCAGAATAGAACTTTACATAGCTTTACACTACCTTGCACTGCTTTGCATAAAGCCTAGATATACTAAAGTTGAATTTATATTAAACGGGTTAATCAAGCTTAAGCTAACTATCTATTAGGATTTATTGATCTTTCGAGATTATTTTTGTAGCTATTTGTTAGGTATTTATACAAGGTATAGTCATTGGTAATGTGGTTATTTCACATAAAAAGGCGATGATGCTGTAAAAATAGCCAAAAAACGCTGTCCGAAGGATTCGATTAAAAGTGTTTTACTCTTTGTTGAGTCGTATTTGCTTAGATTGACTAGGCTTCATACTACCTGCTGCGATTAAAACACGTTTATATCGAACAAAATTTAATCATAGAACATCAATACACCCTAGTATAATAAAATTATCCATAAAGGAATACCTAATGAAAATTATATTAAAAAATATGGCAATTGCCACTTCACTTTTTTCTGTATTAGTTTTTATACCGATAAGTTTTGCCGGTAATGACAGCTCAACTCATCAGAGTAATTATGAGAAAAACTATCAACAAATGAGTGAAAAAAAACTGGTTAAGCTCACGCGTAAGTTAGGATTATCGGCAAGCCAGCAAGCTGAGATTAAAACGCTAAAAGGTAAAGAAATAGCACAAATACAAACAATAAAGCCAGCAATTAAAGCCTTTCGTGAGCAAGTTAAAAGCTTAATGTCTGCAGAGAGCTTTGACGAACAAGCTTTCGTTCAATTACAGGAAAATAACCAAGATGTTTTTTCTACTATGGCGTTGATTAAAGCAAAAAGAAGATTTGCTATGAAAAATATATTAACTGAAGAACAATTAGAGAAACTTAGCTCAATGAATTATAAACGTTCACCTCGTTAGGTTTAATGGGCAAATTAAGGTTTCATGTTTATGATTGAATTAAAATCCGATCTAGCGTCGGATTTTATATGTTTTAACTTATGTATAGCTAATTTATTTACTAGGAATGACTTTACCAATATAAGGGAGATTTCTATATTTTTGTGCGTAATCAATACCAACACCAACGACAAACTCATCAGGTATCTCAAAACCTATCCATTTAACGGAAACCTCTTCTTCTCGACGAGACGGCTTATCTAACAAAGTACAAATCTTAATAGACTTAGGTGCACGCAAATTTAAAATCTTTAGTACTTTACTTAAGGTATTACCAGTATCAATAATGTCTTCTACTAATAATACATCTTTGCCTTCAATATTATCATCAAGGTCTTTAAGTATATGAACGTCACGAGAGCTTTCCATACTATTGCTGTAGCTCGATGCTGTCATAAAATCAACGCTGTGATTAACGGTAATAACACGGGTCAAATCAGCCATAAAAACAAATGAACCACGTAACAAACCCACCATAACTAAGTTATCACTGTCTTGATAATGCTTACTTATTTGTAGTCCTAATTGAACTATTCGGGCTTTTATTTTTTCTTCTGAGATCATGACTTCAATGGTATGTTTCATAGTTATCTCTTTTAATAATTAGTAATTAAAGTGAATGTGTCGCTAATAAACACAAAAAAAAGCCTTTGCTAGCAAAGGCTTTTTTAACATTAACATTAACTTAATGTCTAGTTTAAGAAGATAAACTTAGCAATAAATAATACGGTTAATGCCCAAACACCTTTAGATACTTGATTAGACTTTCCTGCACCTACTTTTAATACCGTGTAAGTAATAAAACCAAAGGCAATACCATTTGCGATCGAGAAGGTGAATGCCATCATAACTGTAGTACAAACTGCTGGTGCATACTCAGTTAAATCGTCCCAATCTAATCCTTTAAGAGAGCTCATCATTAGCATAGCAACATAAATAAGTGCACCATCAACGGCGAAGGCAGGTAGCATTTGTGCTAGTGGTAAGAAGAACATACCCGCAGCAAATAATAAACCGATAGTTACGGCTGTAAGACCTGTACGGCCACCAACAGCAACACCAGCAGCAGATTCAACATAAGAAGTTACTGGCGGGCAACCAAAAGCGGTACCAATAACAGATGATACAGAGTCAGCTTTTAAAGACTTATTTAAACCTTTAATTTTACCATTTTCATCTTGTAAGTTAGCGCGCTCAGCAACACCCATTAATGTACCTGCAGTGTCGAAGATATTAACGAATAAGAATGTCAGTATAACTGGAATTAATGCAATTTCAAAAGCGCCAACAATATCAGCTTTCCACAAAATAGGTTCAAGAGCCGAAAATTCAGGAATTGCTAATATACCTTTATAAGCAACAAAACCAGATTCGGGAGCCAAAGCTTTACCAGCTTCAGAAATAACAAAAAAATCAACAGGTAATAACCAAGTCATCGCAAAGGCGAAAAAGGTCACAGCTGCAATACCAATGATTACCGCACCAAAAACTTTACGGTAACTAAGAACCGAAATAAGTAAAAAACTTAAGAAACCAAGTGCTGGCGCTTCAGGACCAAACGCACCAAAACCAAAGTGTGTAAGATCACCTAGTGCAACAACATTATCTGAATTTTCAACAATAATACCAGTAAAACGTAAGCCGATGAAACCTAAGAAAAGACCAACACCTGCTGTCATGGCAAGTCGTAAGCTCATGGGGATACTGTCAAGCATCCACTCCCTAAGCCGAGTAACACTCATCAATACAAAGATAACACCAGAAAGAAATACTGCACCTAATGCCACTTGCCAACTATAACCCATACCGCCAACGACGGAGAAAGTGAAAAAGGCGTTCAAGCCCATACCTGGCGCAAGACCTACCGGCCAGTTAGCATACATGCCCATAATGATAGTAGCAATTGCTGCACCTAAACAGGTTGCTAAGAACAAACCATCAAATGGCATGCCTGTATTTGACATAATAACGGGGTTTAAAAACATAATATAAGACATAGTCACGAAGGTGGTAAGACCCGCCATGAGTTCAGTTCTTATGGTAGTATTATGCTGTGATAGTTTAAAAATTCGCTCGAACAGACCTACGTCGCCTTTTTGCTCTTCAGTTTCATTTTCGCAAGATTTGCTAACCTGTTCCATAACTACAATTCTCTCGTTGATTTATATTTAAGGTCGTTTATTTGTGTTTTTAAACTTTGACCTGCTTGTAAAAATTTGATCCGTATCCGTCGATTTACCATTAAAGTTGACAATTGCAACGATTGCTAATACTCAGGAAGAGGCTATGTTGGCACTAATCCCTGTATAACTGATCCATTAATATATGAATAAAATAAAGTTAATATATTAATACTTTTGTCAATTCCATACAGTAAAACTCGCATAAACTATAATATATACATTATATCTTATAAAACGATAGATAATTAGAAGTAACGGAGAAGAATACAACCGTTAACTCTTACATGAGAAAATCAAGTTAGCTTTAATTATCAGTAACCTAATCTCCTCAATATATTTCCTATAATATTTTATTTTGCTAATGTATTTATTAGGAACTTAGTACTATCTAGTGATGCTTACTTTAAAATGAGCATTAATAATCCTACACTTAAAAAGTTAAACTTGTCAATGGTGTCAAGAAATGTTTTTTAGTGTATAATCTATGCTCTGCCTATAACGAAACTTGGGAGTAATGAGGATAAATTGCTTCATAGCGCACTTTTTATCGCGTTAGTTGTTTCGAAGTTGATATCAAGAGTAATATAATTACTATTTCTACTAACCGATAAATTTAAATTAGGTAGCCATGCTTTCTTTATCCCATTTTAACCAAAAAACCATTAAAGGTGATATTTTTGGTGCGTTAACTTCAACAATTGTTGCTCTTCCTTTTGCATTAGCTTTTGGTGTCACCTCTGGCGCAGGCGCAAGTGCTGGTATTTATTGTGCTATTTTAACTGGATTATTCGCCTCTCTATTTGGTGGTACTAACCAACAAATTTCGGGTCCTAATACCGGTTTAACGGTTGCTATGGTTGCCATATTAACTACTTTTGTTGCACAGTCGCCTGAAAATGGTATTGCGGCCGCGTTTACTGTGGTGAGTTTAGCTGGATTATTTCAAATTTTTTTTGGTGTTTTCAAATTAGGTAAGTATTTTATTCTCGTTTCATACCCAGTTATTTCAGGTTTTACTTCGGGTATTGGTATATTAATTATACTCTCACAAATTGAGCCCTTGTTTGGAAATTCATTACTCGAATTACAACTGTCACTAAGTACGTTAACAAATAGTAATACTTTATTAGGCTTTGCTTGTTTAGTTGTACTCTTTTTGTGGCCACAAAAATATAGCCGTGTGGTGCCCGCGAGTATTATTGCGGTAGCGGGCGCGACAATATTTTATATTTTATCAGGCATTGATATACCAGTAGTTGGCGCTATTAGTAGTGAGTTACCTTCATTTAGTATGCCTATATGGGACAATACCTTAGCCAGTGAAATGATAAAGTCGGCGTTATTAATTGCCACATTAAGTACGTTAGATTCATTAATGACATCACTAACCGTTGATAGTATTACTAACGAACTACATGACTCTGACCAAGAGCTTGTTGGTCAAGGTATTGGTAATGTAGTTGCTGGTTTATTTGGTGCTTTACCGGGTGGTGGTGCGACTATGCGTACTGTCACTAATTTAAGAGCGGGGGGGACTACACCCTTGTCGGGTATTCTTCATGCTCTTTTTATTCTAGCTATTGTTTTATGGGCGGGCGAATACACAGCATATATTCCTGTAGCTGTTTTATCGGCTATTTTGATGTATGTAGGTATCAGTATTATTGATTGGAATTTTCTTAAACGTTTGCATCAAATACCATTGTTTAGTGTTGGTTTAATGATCTTAACTATGGTGATGTCAGTAGCGTTTGATTTAGTAACAGCTGTTTTAGTTGGTGTTTTTTTAGCTAATTTAGTTACTATTCGTCGCTTATCCGAAATTCAATTAGATAATATTAAATTGTGTACGGCGAAAGAGGCGGAGCATTTATCTCCTGTAGAAAGGCAATTATTAGCATCAATGGACGATAGCGTATTGTTACTTAATATATCAGGACCTATTGGTTTTGGTGTTGCTCGCGGCTTAAAACAAAGTGTTTCAGAGTCGGATCAAAACAAAACGTTATTGATCGATTTAACTGATGCGCGCTTTGTTGGCATTACTAGCACTATTACCATTGAAGAAATTATTGTCAGCTACCAAAGCCAAGGACGCGACATTTTACTCTCTAGTGTTTGTGAGCGAGTAAAAGAAGATTTTAATAAGTTGAAGTTACTGGATAAAATATCACCTAAACATGTTTTTATTACAAGACTAGAAGCACTCAATTATTTATCAAAGCGTACTTCATTGTAGGCACTAGTGTGACTTGTTAGCGTGCCATCGAATCGTTAAATCTTAAAAAGTACCCAAGAAGATGATGTCAGGGGTTTTTTATTTATGTTTATAGATTTCTAAAAAATAAAATAACAATCACTCCTTACCAATAGATATTTCTAAAATTAATACAAATTTTCCAAGACTAATGCGTCAAAAAACCCGATAATTAGCGGCATAAAGATTATACCGCCGACTGGCCGTAAATAACTGTGGAAATATTCAATGGAAATCAAAGTTAATTTTCTCGACAACCTTAGACTTGAAGCCAAGTTTGACGACTTTAGCGTCATCGCTGATCAACCTATTCGTTACAAAGGTGATGGTTCAGCACCGGGGCCGTTTGATTATTTCTTAGCGTCATCTGCTATGTGTGCTGCGTACTTCGTTAAGGTCTATTGTAATTCTCGTGATATTCCAACAGATAATATACGTCTATCACAAAATAATATTGTTGATCCAGAAGATAGATATAACCAAATATTTCAAATTCAGGTTGAGTTACCAGAAAGTATTTCTGAAAAAGATAAAAAAGGTATTTTACGATCAATAGACCGTTGTACTGTGAAAAAAGTAGTGCAGCAGGGGCCTGAATTTAAAGTTGAAGCCGTTACCAGCCTTGAAGACGATGCACAAGCCATGTTGATGCAACAACCTGAAGACGGTGCTAGTACTTTTATTTTAGGTAAAGATCTACCTTTAGAAGAAACCATTGCCAATATGTCAGGTCTTTTGGCTGACCTTGGTATGAAAATAGAAATCTCTTCGTGGCGCAATATAGTGCCTAATGTTTGGTCATTGCATATCCGTGATTCGGCATCACCGATGTGCTTTACTAACGGTAAAGGCGCAACAAAAGAAAGTGCGCTAGCCTCAGCCTTAGGTGAATTCATTGAGCGACTTAACTGTAATTTCTTCTATAACGATCAATTTTTTGGTACTGATATTGCTAACAGTGATTTTGTTCATTATCCCAATGAAAAATGGTTTCAACCGGGCGAGAATGACGAATTACCAAGCGACATTTTAGATGATTATTGTTTAGCTATTTACAACCCTGAAGACGAACTTCGCGGCTCAAATCTAATTGATACTAACTCAGGTATGAGTGAGCGTGGTATTTGTTCAATTCCTTATGTACGTCATTCTGATGGTGAAACGGTCTATTTTCCATCTAACTTAATTGAGAACTTATTTTTAAGTAATGGTATGAGCGCGGGTAACAATTTACCTGAAGCACAAGTACAATGTTTGTCAGAAATTTTTGAACGTGCGGTTAAAAAGCAAATTATCGCTGAAGAAATCGTTTTACCTGATGTACCAAAAGAAGTTATCGCAAAATATCCAGCTATTTTAGCGGGCATTAAAGGGCTAGAAGTGCAGGGTTTCCCAATTGTGGTAAAAGATGCCTCACTAGGCGGAAAATTCCCAGTAATGTGTGTCACCTTGATGAACCCTAAAAACGGTGGTGTATTTGCCTCATTTGGTGCCCATCCAAGTTTTGAAGTAGCACTTGAACGTAGCTTAACTGAATTATTACAAGGTCGAAGTTTTGAAGGTTTAAACGATGTACCTAAACCTACCTTTAATAGTATGGCAGTAACAGAGCCTGAAAATTTTGTTGACCACTTTATTGACTCAACTGGTGTTGTTTCATGGCGTTTCTTTAGTGCCAAACATGATTATGAATTTGTTGAATGGGATTTTTCTGGCACTAATGAAGAAGAAAATATCGGCTTAATGAATATTTTAAAAGACCTAGACAAAGAAGTGTATATTGCTGAGTTTAACCAACTAGGCGCTACCACTTGTCGTATTCTAGTCCCCGATTATTCAGAAGTGTATCCAGTTGAAGATCTTATTTGGGACAATACTAATAAGTCATTAGATTACCGTGAAGATATCTTAAATCTTCATCGTTTAAGTGAAGATGAATTAACTAGTTTATTTGACCGCTTAGAAGAGAGTCAGCAAGATAACTACATCGATATCAAAACTTTAATTGGTATTGAGTTTGATGAAAATACAGTTTGGGGTCAATTAACTATTCTCGAATTAAAAATTCTTATCTGTTTAGCGCTTGGCGCACTTGAAGACGCTATTGAATTAGTGGGAGAATTTTTACAGTATAACGACAATACCATTGAGCGTGGATTATTTTACCAAGCCATTCACTCGGTATTGGAAGTGATCATCGACGAAGAGATGGAGCTTAAAGATTATATGGCTAGCTTCAATAGAATGTTTGGTGAAGAAAACATGAAAAATGTAGTTAGTTCGGTTTTTAGCGAAATAAGATTTTTTGGCTTAACTGAAACCAGTATGAATCTTGAAGGTTTAGATAAACACCAGAGACTGATTACAAGTTACAAAAAATTGCATCAAGCCCGTAAACTTGCAGCGAATAATTAGACAGTTTGATATCAAAAGTATGTGATACAACTTTACCGTATAAAAGATAAAAGCCAATATTTATAATGAATATTGGCTTTTTTCCTGTGCACTATAGAAGTCACAAATCGAACTATTTATACTTGGGGGACTTGTGGCCTAAAAAGACTAAACGTTTACTGTGTCTTTTAATACTTTACCAGCTTTAAAAGCAGGTACTTTGGCCGCAGATATTTGGATTTCTGCACCTGTTTGAGGATTTCGCCCAGTACGAGCAGCACGATCGTTTACTTTATATGTACCAAAACCTACTAAAGCAACTTCACCTCCACCGGCTAGCTCAGCTGTTATAGACTGTATTAAACTATCTAACGCGCGCCCAGCAGAAGCTTTTGTAATGTCTGCGCCTTCAGCTATTTTGGCTACTAATTCACTTTTATTCATTATAGTTCTTCCTTAATTATTATTGTCCTTAGCATATTAAGAAATAACTGTGGATTGAGCAATAAAAATTATGCTTTCTGTGCAATTGAATTCATGTAAGTAGGTTTCTTCGGGTCTACGAGTGATTATTGTGAGATTTTTTCTGATGACGGAAAGGTTTAGTCTACATAATTTAGCCTTACTCCTAAGATAAACCACCTGTTGGCATAAATATTATCCTACTAACATCATGGGTTACTTTAATAAAGTCGTTTTAATATAGCGTTAATATATTTAAATATGTTAAACATTAACAATACATGTTGTTACTTTGAAATGATTCTTTTAGGTATTACCGCGTAACTTTGTTGTACTATAAATTAACTTAAAGTCTTTATAAATAGCATAAGGTTAACGACTATAATTTTACGGGATTAATTAATTTGAAAACTTCATTGGTATTTATTATTGCCGCCGCAGCCAAAATACAAAATGAGATAGGTAGTCTTGACCACCTTTTACAGCTCGAATCATAATTACTTCAACGTGACATTACACCTATATATTTAGTTATAGACCCTTTAGATACTGATTGGCATAGCCCTGAGAAAGACCAACACTTTAGAAGTGGTTGTGCACCTATCGAAGCGTTGGCTGAAGCAAAAAAACTAATAGAAAATGGTGAAGCTGGGGTTTTTATTAGCGGTGAAGATTATATAAAGACGGGTTATAGCCAAGAAAGTCGTTTAAAGAAAATGGCTGTCTATGGTTTAAGTTATCCGTTAACACAAGCTTATACCGACTTAGCACACGCTTTTAGTAAAAATAATACGATTACAGATCAACAATTCAAAGAATTCTCTAGTGTATTGTTTGAAAATTACCAAATTAGTTTCCTTAACGCTTTGTCAGATAGTTTTACTCCCGAATTATTACCAGGCATACGTTGGCATAAACCAATAACAGACTTGTTCACAGGAGTGGACTGTGCAAATCCAATGGTTGATTTTTCAGGACGAATTTTGGTGACTCGTGCAGATATAGCCGAGCAGTTAGGTGTTGATAAAAGCCAATGGTTAAAAGTGAAAGCGCTAGGGTTGAGCCGACTCGAAGCAGATGGCCGAGATGTTTTACATGAAATTTCTCGATATGAACACTTACAAAAAGCTTATCAACAAGCCTGTAATGAAGCCAATATCGACTTTGTGCAGTTGTTCAAACGTGGCGATGCTTTATTACAGGTTTATACTTGTTATCCTGTTGTTTAAATGGCTTTTTTATTAGTTAGTAGTTTGGTTGATGCTTTAGAGGATATTCCTAATTTTCTCGCCCAGCACCTTATTACTATTACGGGCGGAATGAATTTGGCTAAAGCTGGATGGAATAATCCAGCGTTTAATGCGCTCGTGTAAATGCATCATCGTTTAGGTAATAGCCAACAAAAAATAGGCTTAATACATAGGAATGGTTGCTTAGGATATAGGCAAGGAATCGTGATTGTTGAGTGTGTTGATTATTAAGAGTCATTACTTCAGCTGATTACTTCAAATAATTATACATTAAATCAATTATCTAACTTTAACCTGAACGGCGCGTTTAATAAAATATTGAGGCACATGTTGACGTATATTGGGTAAGTTTACTCTAGGGAGTTTAGCCATTGTTTATCCCTGAACAATTTAATATAGCTACGGTCAGTTAAGCAGGTTTTGATAAATAAGCTAGGACACTTTATTTTAAAGGCTCGGACCCATTAATTTCAACAATCAAGGAATGTGTGAATAACGTTTATGAAATATTGGATTATTTGTTTTGTTTTATTTTACTTTTTGTCAGTGCTTGCTCTACGAGTAATTGGCGTACGGCGTACGGCGAGCATATAGCCTGCAGGTATTGCTTCGACACCCTATTTGGATACTCGTGCGATTGTTGAATTTTATACTGCTGATGCGTTTAGCTGGAGAGGATGGTTTGCTGTTCATCCGTGGGTTGCTGTTAAAGCAAAGAATGCAACTGAATATAAAGTTTATCAAGTGATGCGCTGGCAAGTAAGTTCAACAAAATCAGCAATCAGACAGCATAAAACCCCAACACCCGACAGATATTGGTATGGTTCAAAGTCCGAGTTATTACTTTCTATTAAAGGGGAGGAAGCTGCAGAGCTTATTCCAAAAGTTCAGGCTGCAGTAGCTCTTTACCTTTGGAAGTATGAATATAGTGTTTTTCTAGGACCTAATAGTAATACTTTTATTGCTTGGATAGGACTTCAGGTGCTGGAGCTTAATTTAGAGCTACCATTAAGTGCCATTGGTAGTGGCTATGCAAAACAAACTGACAGCTAATAGGCGCTGTGGAGTTAAATTAAGAGCAATACAAAGAATCTACTTAATAATTTAAGCGACAAATATCTTGAAAAAAACCATAAGGTCATAAGTATATTTTGTATTATATTTTTAGTTTTAAAAAGCTAACAAGTAGGATTGAAAAATTTGGACATCGCTCGTTCTTGGCTGATTTCAACCAACAATATTAGCCTCTGATTAAGGCCTTATGTATTTGCCTAAAATTAATCATCACAAAGAATGAGCTAATTATTATTTATTTTTTGATCTTGTCGTAACTTAAGCAACCATGAATTTTTATTTCTCTCTGCATCATAAAAAACAGCCATTATGAAGAAGAACATTAGTAATAATATAATGTGAGCTGCTAGGCTTATGCCAAAGTAAATGATACTTCCAATATATAACGCAAAGGCTAAACTCCACATCACAGCTAAGATTGTCATGATATAGAATCTGCTGACTGGATCAGGGATATGCCTAAGTGGATTTTTTTTGGAATTAAAAATATAATTGTATTTATCGAATACCCGAAGTGCGAATTTTTCATAACAAGCTCTCTTATTTAACGGTATCTCTTAACACTTTATGGTCGCTATTCAAATCAGGATCAATGTTGCGCGATATATATCCAATTTTGTGTATAGATTCCAGAAATATCGCTAAAATACTCAGTTGTTAGCAAGTCATAAATTAGACAATAGGGCGTTATTTTTATTCGCTTTAACGGAAATAAAAATCTAACTAATTCTATAAGGTTAATAAACCATCATATAAATTTAAAACGATATGTCCGTTTGTTACCCTAATAATTGTCGTTAAACATCAACATACGCTTATAACTGCTAATAGCGCTTCAATATCATCAATTTAAAGATGAATTACCGAGTTAAAACCAGCTATCTGATTACGAACCTGGCTAAAAATTAAATTTTTAAACTACCTTATAAACTGTTC
>CAJWZC010000057.1 GCA_913049915.1 uncultured Colwellia sp. | reverse complement strand
CACTTTAAAAGCGGGGTTTTCTTTTAGCGCACGTTGAATGGCTGAAGCCAGGGTTAAGGTATTTTCTCCGGTATTTTGCTCAGTATTATTACTAGACATGTGCTTAACAAAAGCTTGTTGCTGCTTGGCATCTTGAGCCATCGTATTTATGCTGAGTAGTAATAGTGCCAAAGCAGACAATAATCTTACCCCTAAGCTGAGGTGTTCTTCTTGTCTAAACGACGAAGGGAAATACCAACGTATGTGTTTTACTAACATTTACTTTCCTAAAGATTGTTATTACTACAATGAACAACATAAGCTAATAATTTTTAAAAACAGTGATTAACTACTACTTACAAAATACTGGCTGGTGGTTATAATGGCGACATAATAAACCTTCCTGTAACAGTAAGGTCAAGTGTTATGAGAATGGGAATGAAAATATTATGAGTGAAAGTATTAAAAGGGCTATGAAGATAAGCCAACTTGCTAAGGTCACTAATGTTGCCAGTAAAACCATTCGTTATTACGAAGATATAGGTTTATTGCCTACAGCCTACCGCAATGATAATGGTTATAGGGAGTACAGCGCTAGTGATGTTGAACGTTTGGTTTTTATTCGACGCTGTCGGGAATTAAAAATACCCTTAGAGCAAATTAAAACGTTAATAGCAGTACAGCTTGATCAGAAGTCATCATGTCAGGAAGTTGATACATTGATCGAACAACAGTTAGATAAAGTAAGAAAAACTATTGCAGAATTGACCTTGCTAGAGCAAACATTGCACACCTTAGCGACGTCTTGCCCGAATGATAGGGTGGGTGATTGCCAGATATTAAAAAACTTACAGCAAGAGAAAATAAGTTAATTAGTACTCGTATCCAAGATATATACCCATGTCATATCGATAATGCTATTGCTTCATTGAAAACATAGTAAGAACGAGAGACTGAGTAGCTAAAAGCATTTACCTGTTCGGTAAATGCTTTTAGCTTATAAAACGATACTATTTTTTAGCTTCCTTAGCTTTAGCTAGTTGAGCGCGTAAACCAGCCATGCCTTGTAAGTTAGATTGCTCAACATGCTCAACCGTTTTTTTCTTCGTTGCACCCAATTCCCAATTTAAATCATCTTGCGGTAATTCATGTAAGAATCGACTGGCTTCAGTACGAGACAATTCACCAAACTGTCTGCGCTCTCTTGCGTAAGTGAATATTAACTCACGCTGAGCGCGGGTAATACCAACATAGGCTAGGCGGCGCTCTTCTTCAACACTGCCTTCATCAATACTGGTTTGATGGGGTAATAAACCTTCTTCCATACCTATTAAGAATACATAAGGAAACTCGAGCCCTTTAGATGCGTGCAGTGTCATCAACTGAACTTGATCGTTACTGTCTTCCTCTTCATTGCGTTCCATCATGTCGCGCAAAGTTAAGCGGGTAACAATTTGCGGTAAGGTCATTGGTTCTTCGTCATCACTACCTTCAAGCATTTGGGTAACCCAGCTGAAGAGCTCAGTGACATTTTTCATACGCATCTCGGCTGCTTTAGCACTCATCGAAGTATCGTATAGGTAGTCTTCGTAATTAATTTGACGGATCATAGAACGCAATATTGCGGCGGTATCACCGCGTTCAGCCTGATCACCGATATCAACCACCCATTGGGTGAATGCTTGCATCTTCATTAGGCTGCGACCTGTTAAGGTTTGTTCTAAGCCAAGTTCAAAACTGGCAGCAAACATACTAATTTGGCGCATGTTAGCGTAAGTGCCTAATTTTTCTAAGGTGGCGGGCCCTAATTCGCGTTTAGGCACATTAACAATACGTAAAAACGCATTATCATCATCAGGATTAACCAATACACGCAAATAGGCCATCACATCTTTTATTTCTGGACGGGAGAAAAACGACGTACCACCACTGATTTTATAAGGAATACGGTTTTGCATCAGTGCTTTTTCAAGTAAACGAGATTGGTGATTTCCACGATATAGCACTGCGTAATCTTTGTATTGGCTGCGGTTCATAAAACGATGACCAATTAACTCTCCAATAACACGCTCAATTTCATTCTCTTCATTTTTCGCTTGTATAACTCTTAGCTCTACGCCGTAAGCAAGTTCACTAAATAACGCCTTGTCATAAACATGCGGGTTATTGGCAATCAGTACGTTGGCACATTTTAAGATACGACCACTTGAGCGATAGTTTTGTTCAAGTTTAATTAATTTGAGATCGGGAAAGTCTTTACCAAGAAGAATTAAATTTTCTGGTTTAGCGCCACGCCATGAATAAATAGACTGATCATCATCGCCTACTACGGTTAATCGACCACGATCGCCGGCAATGTTTTTTACTAATTCGTACTGGCTAGCGTTAGTATCTTGATACTCATCCACTAATAAATAACGAATTTTGTTCTGCCAACGTTCACGTACTTCAGGATAGTTTTTCATTAAGAGCGTAGGGATAAGAATGAGATCATCAAAATCTAAGGCATTATAGGCTTTCATATGTTTATGATAGCGCTGATAAAATTCGGCGTATTCACTGCTATCAGCATCGTTTGCTGCTTTTATCGCATCATCAGGCAAGAATAAGTCATTTTTCCAATTGGATATCTTGCTTTGTAATCTACTGAGTAAGTCTTTGTCACCATCAAGTTCATCAATGGTTAATTCTTTGAGTAATGCGAGGGAGTCTTGGTCATCAAATAAAGTAAAGCCAGGTTTATAACCTAAGATCTTAATTTCACGACGGACAATATCAAGACCTAACGAGTGAAAGGTAGACACTGTTAAACCACGGGTAAGTTCGCGGCCAAGCATTTTTTGAATACGTTCTTTCATTTCACGCGCCGCTTTATTGGTAAAGGTTACCGCGGCAATATTACGCGCTTTGTAATCACATTTTTGAATGAGATAAGCGATTTTTTGACAAATAACACCAGTTTTACCTGAGCCAGCGCCTGCCAATACTAAGCATGGGCCAGTCACAAATTTTACCGCTTCATTTTGTCCAGTATTTAGTTTCATTACTTTTTCGCTACTTTATTCGAATAAACGCTCGTATGGTAGATCTTACCTGTTTTTAGTCATCTGCAAAACAGTTACAATGATATCAAATAAAATCGATGAGAAATTATAATGATTAATGCTAAAAAAATTGAAGAAATTGCCAAACAAGTAACCGATTCTATTCCGCCCAGTCTGAAAAATATAGCGAGTGACTTTGAAGATAAGGCTAAATCTGTTTTACAAAGTAAATTGTCACAGCTCGATGTAGTAACACGCGAAGAGTTTGATGTGCAAACGCAAGTATTGATCAAAACGCGTACTAAAATAGCTGAACTTGAAGCTAAACTAGCTGAGCTAGAAGAAAAAATTGCATCAAGCTAATAATTACTTTTTAATATTATTACCCCCAATTGTTTATTGCTGTTTTAATGATTACTCTTACTAGTAAGAGTAATCACCACACCAAGGACGAGAATATTCCATGTCATCATCTAAAGTTGCCTTAACGTCAGGCCCTTCTGCAATCACCTGTTTTAAATCTTATGATATCCGCGGAAAATTAGGTGAACAATTAAATACTGATATTGCTTATCGTGTCGGTCGCGCTTTTGCTCAACATATTAAAGCAAAAACCGTGGTCGTAGGTGGTGATATTCGCCTTACTAGTGAAGAGCTAAAGCACGCTTTAGCTGAAGGTTTAATGGCTGGAGGTACTAACGTTATTGATTTAGGTTTAGCAGGTACAGAACACATTTATTTTGCAACCAGTCACTTACAATGCGATGGCGGTATCGTTGTTACTGCTAGTCATAATCCTATTGATTACAATGGTCTGAAGTTAGTACGTGAAAATTCAAAACCTATTAGTGGTGATACAGGTCTTTTTGATATTCAGGCACTGGCCGAGAAAAATAATTTTGTTAACGTTGACACGCAAGGAACGTTAATAACAGTTGATATTACTCAACCTTATACCGAGCACTTATTAACCTATATTGATGATAAAAATATTACCCCGTTAAAACTGGTAGTAAACGCTGGCAATGGTACCGCAGGCCCAGCCCTTGATGCTATCGAAAGTGCCTTTAATGCCTTAAATGTTCCAGTTGAATTTATTAAAGTACATCATGAGCCTGATGGTAGTTTCCCTAACGGTATTCCCAATCCATTATTGATAGAAAATCGTGCAGCAACCCGTGATGCGGTTATCAAACATGGCGCTGATATGGGTATTGCCTGGGATGGCGATTTTGATCGTTGTTTCTTGTTCGATGAAAACGGAGAGTTTATTGAAGGCTATTATATTGTTGGTTTATTAGCAGAGAATTTTTTGAATAAAATTGAAGGCAGTAAAGCGGAAGCAAAAATTATTCATGATCCACGGCTAACTTGGAACACTATCGATATCGCTGAAAAAGCAGGTGGTCAAGCTATTCAAAGTAAAACGGGTCACGCTTTTATTAAAGAACGTATGCGTAGTGAAGATGCTATTTATGGTGGTGAAATGAGTGCTCATCATTATTTCCGTAATTTCTTCTATTGCGACAGCGGCATGATCCCTTGGTTATTAATAGCAGAGCTTGTTTGTTTACGTAAACAGCCACTTTCCAGCTTAGTGAAAGAACGTATAGCCGCTTACCCATCATCGGGTGAAATTAATAATACTATTACTGACCCTAAAGCAGCCATCGCTCGTGTTTTTTCTTTTTATCAAGAGCAAGCACTAGTGATTGATAAAACCGATGGTATTAGTATGGAATTTGGTAACTGGCGTTTTAACTTGCGAAGCAGTAATACAGAACCCGTAGTACGTTTAAATGTTGAGTCTAAAGGTGATGTGTTATTAATGCAGGAAAAAACAGAGCAGGTATTAGCTTTGTTATTAGCTGAGTAGTTAATTTATTGGCTGGGGTTATAATAATGAAGAGCGAGCGTTCTTCGTACTTGAATTAACCTTTCCTTGATTTGCTATGACTGAGTAATTCATGCTCTGTTTGTAATGGTTTAATGAAACTAGAATTAGAATAGAGATAAGGGGGTACGAATGAATGTATTAATTGGCCCGATTATAATTAAGGACTATTTTCTTAAAAATATAACGCAGAGTAATATTTACTCAACATTCCCACAGGTAGCGTAGAAATGCTTTATGCTGTATTTTTACTATTCCGACAATAGAATAACTATTTTCTTCAATCAATGCCTACCTAAAAGAGTTTCTAATTCTAGCTGAATCCTATACATTCAAGCTGAGTGAGTATTTGACTATTACTCTTTCAAGGTAACCAATAGTCAAATAGCAACAGTCACATATAAAAAAGCCCCATTTAACTTAGTTAAATGGGGCTTTTTACAGGACTTAAAAAAGAGAAGTTTTATTTCATATTAGCGTAGTAAGCTGCTAAGTTTTCCATGTCTGTAGGAGTCAGTGCCATAACCATACCTTTCATAATAGCATTATCACGTATTCCTGATTTGAACTCTGTTAGCTGCTTAACAAGGTATGCTTCTTTTTGGCCAGCTAAGTTAGGGTAAGTTGGTATAGCTGAAATACCATTAGCACCGTGACATGCTGCACACATAACTGATTTTCCTTTACCAGCTGCTGCATCGCCAGCAAATACAGGAGATGCCATCATAACCGTTGCTGTTACAACAGCAAGTATAAGTTTATTCATAGTTTCACTCTCTTTGGTTTAAAGGTTTTGTAACTAGGTCATATACAAGCACTATAGTTGAGTTACAAAGATAAATTATCTGTTTTTAGTATATGAAAATTATACTAACTTGTCGTTGACTTTTTATCAAATCATCGATTAATGTCAAAATTTAGTTGTATAATTAATTATATTTTAGAAGATAATAAAACTGATCATTATGAACCCTTTAATAGCCCGGCAATGTCTTGAATCGTTGATGTATCAAATAGACTATCTGAACGTAAAATTTAAAAACGACTGGTATCAAGAAAATATTAAGGAATTAATAGAGTTACTCTTTTTACCTCTTCACTGCGTTGTTATAAAAGAGAAGATCATAGGCGCTGATCGCGAGAACATTCGCTTTAACTGGGCGGGTTGTTATTTTGTATTGAATTTTGAATACTATAGTCAATCATGTTGGATTGAGGGGCAAGATAGTAAGAGTACACAAGAGTTAATGACACTGTACTTGGCAATAACATCAACATCACCATGAACATAAGCAACAAACCTATTGATAAAATATTAATTAGTGCCTGCTTCTTAGGTAAACGTGTTTGTTATAATGGCATTATACAAACGCTTGAACATAAGTTATTGCAGCAATCGTAAAAGCAGGGTCGTTTATTCTCTATATATCCTGAAGTTATTTCGGACTTACCTGTTCCAAGACCACCAGTAGAAATAAACCAAATAACAAAAAAGTTATCACCATTGAATCTGTTGATGTTACTCGACAGTTCACTGATGGAACTGAGCAGGCATTACTCTTATGTCAGCTTCACAATATTAAATTTTCCTTGTTAAAGGAGTCAAGCCCCTCATGTGGCAGTACGACTATTTATGAAGGCACCTTTTCTCAAAAAAAGATTGCTGGTGTAGGGTTAACTACTCAGATTTTACGTGAGCATGGTATAAAAGTATTTTCTGAGGATTCGATAGAAGTATTGGCTAAGTTAATAAGTCGTAGTGATCAGATCAGTTAGTATGCATAATGAATTACATGCTTTAACAATTAAAATCGAGAGGATAATTATATGACCAATAAATTCAGCACTATCATTAGCAAAGTTAACAAAATACCACTGCTTATACGTTCATTTCTATTAACTAAGTTATTTTCTAGTTAAGTAAAATATGGTCCAAGGGAATTGGACTATGTTTACTATTTATGAGCACAAATAAAACCGATCAAAACGACAGTCATTTACTTGCTGAGTAACCTGTTGAAGCTAATAGTACAGTTGTACCTCTTTATCAATACTTTACCGTATATCTTATTGCCGTATTCTTGGTGGTTGTTGCGGCATTATCATCTGTATTAGTGTTTATCTCTCAATAGTCTACGTCTTCTCAAGCGCTAATAACTGAATATTTGGTACCGCTACAAACTCAGTTTCTACAACAAAGTTACCTAATTCATACCAATAAGCTCATTGATAAAATATTGCACAGTGGCAATGTGCAGGAATTAATTACCTTTCAGCAAAGACTATCCCTACAAAGTAAAAAGTTATCATTACTAAACTCTCAGCATAAAAGTATTTATCAGTAATGGTTTATCAATAATAATGTCGCGACTAATTTAATTGCCCGTATTGAATCCAGTCATGTAAGTAATGAGGTATTAAAGAATAAAGTATTAATTCAACTTGATACATTACTTGATGCTATAGAAATTCAATTGGACAGTCCGCAAACTACTTGACGACAAGCAATATTACTATTTAGCGTAGAAAAAAATTCATCAGTATAGTGAATATTCTTAAGCGCTTGAGTTTACAAACACCCCTTGGATATTTTGAGTAATTACGAAATCAAATAAGCTCTATTTTTGTTAAAGATTATGCTAAAAAATTAGCTAATCCACAGCATAAAAATCAAGGTATGGCCGATATTATCAGAGACTTTGTTCGTTTTGAAGATCTTATATTAAAGCGTGGCTTGTTAGTTAAATGGCAAGAACACTTAACTTTGATGAGAGATTACCTATAACAGCTTATTGCTCAACTGCAACAATTACAGAGTATTCTTGACTCTTTCTCAGGAAGTAATAAAGCGCCTAACCCCGTAATTAGCGCTTATGTAACAACGAATAAACAAGCCTAATCAGCAATCCAATTACCCTTATGGATATTTATCCTTTTTACTTTAATATTAATCTGCGTAACAGGATTACTGTGGTCAATTCGAAGTCGCATCAAATCAGCTAGTCAATCAGCTGCTCGCTATATTGATAGAGCTTTAGATGGCGAAAAAATCTATTAATAACAAACAGGAAAGTTAGATTTTTACAGCTCGGACAAAAAGAGTTTTATTGTACTGAGTCTGAACAGTTAGTAATTAAAATACTATAACTTAAGTACAGTAGTTATAGTGAGATAGAGTTCCTTGCATTGACGGATAAAAATAAAGAACTAGCAGATAAAATTTTTGAGAATAACACAAAACAAGATCAATTAAAGCTCGAACTGGAATTGCTTGAGTTTAATGTAATGACAAAATATAACTCTCAATTATTACTTGAACAGCAACGTTGCCAAGGACTTCACTTAGCCGCTATCAAGCAATTAGTACTATTAGGCAGTAGTGCGGTTACCACGATAATAAATATAGCTAATGAAAGTACTACTAGTACAGAAGATAATTATTTGTATTATGCTCACCTTCAAGGTCGAGATTTAGTAACAAAGTTGAGACAAGTAACTTTTTACCGATACTTACAAAGTTGCGATGCTCTTCTGATCTTAAGTGATATAAACCTTGCTGGTCAAGTACAGGCTATTTTACTTAATTTACGAAACACACTATTTATTGGTAAAATAGTATGTTGTTGACTACTTATAAAAAAATATTTTCATAAGTGAACGTAGATGTAGAATTATTTTATAAAATTTTTAGGATATATATAAGACTACTATTATCGCAGCAAATAGGTAGGCAGATATCGCTAAACTTACTGTTGGTTGATAAAAATAGTGGCCAACAAAAAATATGTATCAGTAGTCAAGTTAAAGGTGAAAGTAAAATAGTAAAACTGCCAAAGACACTACAAGGTTTTAATGATGATGGTACAGAGTAAAGTGAGCTTGGTGACTATTTCATTACTTTATTGCAATATCAGCATGGTAATGATGCGCGTGCTAAATTGACTGATGAAGGGTACTGTTTTAGTTTTACCTTGCCTTTAGCTGTTAATAGTAACCAGCAACAAAAAAGTTATTTTGAGCTGTTATTACTAAGAAATTTAGCTGAGATTGATGATGTTTGTGTGAAATTAGTAGTTGAGTACCTTGCTATGCCAATAGAGGTATTACTCGCGGTAAAGCACCAGAAAAACACCAACGATTACAGCAATTATTACAAGGCCTAGGCTTACAAGTTACCTTTGTCTCCTGCGAACGTATGTTAGATAAAAATTGGCAAAGTGGTCGTTTCGCTGTATTGATGATAGAAATAGACTGTCAGCCTTTTTGCTCTTTCATGACCGATGAGAGGGAAATAGCCTTCGATAAAACAGCGTTAGTTAGAGGAGTGTTTAATTTAGCAAACGATACAGCTATGGCTACGAAACCAGATGAATACTCTGACTGGGACGTCGGAGAGTTGAATGCCAAATGTACTGTAGCTGAATTAATAACGGCAATGGGACCATGGATAAGAGCGAAAAAAAACGACCTCTTGCTTTCTGAAAAATCAGCGATTTATAATGCAAATAAAGGTATTATTCATCGGGGAAAATTAGTAGTACACTCAGTAGAAAGCTTTAATTTTCAGCGTTACATAAAAAATCAAGGTTCTGCTGAATTAGCTATTTTTATGTTTGAGGAATATACCATTGAAAATATTTTATTGGTTGATCAATTAAGTCATGCTTTTACAAATAACAATGCTAAAAAAGCCGATGTGGTTATTCAAGGGTTATTGATTAACAGCAAAATACTTGCTGTAGATAACTTATTGGAGCTATGCCAATATTAGCAGAAACTGCTTACCACTGGTGGATTAGATAATAGCGAAAAAGTGCAAGTAAGTTTATTAAGTAGAACACAACAAGTGGTACAAGATATTAACCAGCATGCATATGCTGTTGTGTAGATTGGTTTATGTTAGCGTTATGATTCTCAGTAAGGTTATCAGTAATATTATCATAAATTTATAAGGGGTATCTTGAGTAATCATAAAAGTAAAAATCAAACCAAGTTAACTGACAGTCCATGTATACGTAATTGTTGCTTAGATGATGATGATTTTTGCCTGGGGTGCTTTCGTCGTATTGATGAGATTATCGCTTGGCGAAATTATTCTAATGAACAAAAGCAGCAAGTTACAATCATATGCGAAAAAAGACGGGAGAATAACCAGAGTAAAAACAATGGCTAGAGGTAGGTTATTTTAATAGCTTTCCTCAATATAAAGTTTGTAAATTGAACATATAATCGAATGTAATAAAGGACTTTTCGTGATTAATAAGAAAACACTCAAATCAATACTCTCTTTCACCGAGAATCAAAACCCAGCACCGAGCTTTATTGTTATCTATATTCTCATGTGGCTTTTTTGGCATAATCAGCTATTTAGTGATTTTATCGATGCTCAAGGAGATTTTTTAACGAAAGTAAGTACCTCTTTGACATCACTTGAAGAAAATCAGTACCTAGTTGTTTTCTTTTTAACTTGTATTGTTTTCCTCGGTCGTTTGATGATTAATTATTTTAGTTTTAAATCTAGAGAACTGCTGAACTCAGCGGATGATGACTTTATTACTGATCTAGACGACCAAAAATTTACTCAAAATGCTGATATTGCTAATATTATGGCGACCTTGGTAAAAACTAAACAGCAGTTAGTAGATAGTAAAGCAAGAGAGAAAAAATTAACCTCTGACAAAAATGATGCGATAAAAAAACTATTGAGCCTGCAACATGAGCTTGATGAAGCAAGAGCGGATATTGATATGCTCAATAAAGTAAAAATCATTTGATAGCTTTGATATAAGTAAAATAATTTTAAAGTTTTATAGCTTAGGCATCTCGAGTAAGGCCTTTTTCAACGGAGCGGATCAAGCGTAGTGTTAACCGATGGTTTTTCGCTTGCTCTGCGGCAACTTGCTCAGTAAGCCTTTTTTTATTATTCTGTTGCGCTATTGCCCAGTTAATATGCTCAACAACCAGTTCACTTACCTCTGGTAATCTATTAGTTAATGTCGTTACAATAGTATCGCTATAAGGAGCATTGCCTAATGCCACGGCAATATTACGTAGCCAACTTTGAAAACCAATACGTCTTATCGGTGAGCCTTGCAAAGTATTGAGGAAGTAATCTTCTGACCAAGCGAATAATTCTAATAAGCTGATATCATCAAGATTATTTCTCGCCTGAAAGTCATCAACGAGGCTGAGCTTAGCGTATTTATTCCAAGGGCAAATTAATTGGCAATCATCACAACCATAAATACGATTACCCATTAAAGGGCGCAGCTCTTCAGGTATAGCATCGGGTGATTCAATAGTGAAATACGAAATGCAACGCCGAGCATCTACGGTATAAGGCTCTACTATAGCCTTAGTAGGACAAATTTTAATGCAAGCTACACAAGTACCACAGTCGTTGGTCTTAGTTTGTGTTTCAAGTGCTTTAATTGCATTAATACTGTATTCATTACTACTCACTGGTAGGGGAATATCAACAAATAGCTCACCAAGAAAAAACCAAGAACCTGCTTCTTTATTGATTAATAAAGTATGTTTACCAGCCCAGCCTAATCCTGCTTTTTCTGCTAATGGTCTTTCCATTACCGGTGCTGAATCCACAAATGGCCGGCAGTTAAAGTCGCTGCAGTGTCCCGCTATTTTCTTACCTAATTGCTGCAAGCGTTTCCGCATTAATTTATGATAATCACGGCCAAGCGCATATCGACTAATATACGCTTTGTTTTTATCTTTTAGGATACTAGCAAATTGAGCATTGTGTGGCAGGTAATCTAAACGTACGCTAATGACTCTAATGGTACCATGTACTAATTCTGCAGGTCGAGCCCGCATTAAGCCATGGCGTGCCATGTAATCCATATTGCCGTGGTAGTTATTCGCTAACCAACGCTCTAACAGACTTTCGTGAGCAGATAAGTCAATATCACTGATACCTAAATCAGAAAAACCTAATTCTTTCCCCCAAAGTTTAATATTATCGGCCAATTCTTGATAGTTTATAAGGGACATTGCCATAAAAATATAGTCAGCTCAGAATTGTATGGTGAATGATTGATAGGGTTAAATTATACCCATGAAATTAAAACCGTGAAATTGTCGGTAAGTTTATCACAAAAGCCCGCTATGGCATTGGATTTTAGTGAACGAAGTCCATAATAATGCCTACATCATTCTCACTTCAATTCGAATTATTACTAATAAATTATGTTGTTGCGACTATACATTAAGTGGAATTATTTATGCTTTGGTGATGGCAAATGATTATATTTTTTAGGCAACCTGCTTACCAGCATATATTCATCGCGCTACAGCTGATATTATAGCCAATAATAATGAATAGTGTGACTTGATAGTGAGTACTACCCATGCAGTTATTGTTAAGGGTGCTCAGTCATTAACATCGAAACGTAGTCGAAATAAGTATATAAAATCAAAATGAAACAATTAGAATATTTTCTACCAGATGAAGCCGCCACTGTCGCTATTGGCTTAGGTTTAGCAGAGGTACTTAAAAACACACCAGTTCAGCATTCATTAGTGGTTTATCTTAATGGTGATTTAGGTGCAGGTAAAACAACGCTTACACGAGGTTTTGTAAGGGGAATGGGACATGTAGGTAATGTAAAAAGTCCTACATATACCTTGGTTGAACCATATGAATTAGCTAACTGGCGAATATTTCATTTTGACTTATATCGTCTTGCTGACGCCGAAGAATTAGAATATATGGGCATAAGAGATTATTTTAATAGTGACTGTTGCTGCTTTATTGAATGGCCAGAAAAAGGCACTGGCCTATTGGCTAAAGCAGATTTAATCATTAATATAGCTTATCAAGGTGAACAAAGAATCATCGAGCTGCAAGCAGAATCTGTTCATGGCGAACAAGTGATGACAGAACTTGTACAAATTATAAAGTTATAAAAAATTGGGGTAGTTGGATGTATTGGAGAATTCTCCTCACGTTAGCAAAGCTACGTGCGCTAAGTTTGCTATGTGTTATTATTTTATCTAGTTTATTTTCGGGATTTACTTTTGCTGCCAATAGCATTGATGGTATTCGTGTATGGCCAGCGCCAGAAAATACGCGTATCGTTTTTGATGTGAAAGAACAGCCAGACTATAAATATTTTACTCTTAGTAAACCAGACAGATTAGTTATTGATTTTACTAAAACAAAAAATACTGTAGCATTAAAAAATCTTGCTTTAAATAATCCTCGGGTTAAGCTTTTTCGCTCAAGCGTCAGTAATGGCAAGACACGGTTAGTGTTAGAACTAGCACAATCTTATCAACTGACAGTTTTCCCCTTAGCACCAGCTGGACAATATGGTAATCGCTTAGTAATTGATCTTTATGATAAAGAACGCAGTAAACAGAGTATATCTAAACCCAAGCAAACTGTTGGTGATATTATTATTGGTATTGATGCAGGCCATGGTGGTGAAGATCCTGGTTCAATAGGTGGTAAAGGTACCTATGAAAAAATAGTCACTTTAGCTATCGCTAAAAAACTACTAAAAGTAATCAATAAAGAAAAAGGTATGAAAGCGGTAATGATCCGTAGTGGTGATTATTACGTTAATATAAATCGTCGTACGAGTTTAGCGCGAGAAAAGCACGTAGACTTTTTTGTCTCTATCCATGCGGATGCTTTTCATACCTCCGGACCAAGTGGTGCTTCTGTATGGGTTGTTACTAAACGTAGAGCTGAATCAGAGTTATCGAGATGGTTACTAAATAGAGAGAAAAAATCAGAATTACTTGGCGGTGGTGGTGGGGTAATTAAAAATACCTCTGATAGCCATTTAGCACTAGCTTTAGCTGATATGAGTAAAGAGCATTCTCTAGGGGTGAGTTTTGGTGTAGCCAATAACGTTATAAAAGAACTGAAAAAAATAACTAAAATGCATAAGAAAACGCCTCAAAACGGTAACTTTGGTGTATTAAAATCTTCAGATATACCTTCAATATTAGTTGAAACTGGCTTTATTTCAAATCATAAGGAAGAGAAGAATCTAACCTGGTCTAAACACCAGCAACGTTTAGCCGATGCAATTCATATTGGTATCAAAAATCACTTTTTGTCACACCCCTTAACAGGATCATATTTTGCCTCTGTGGGATATAAAAAGCATAAGGTACGTAGTGGTGAATCGCTATCGGTAATTGCTAAACGTTACAATACATCTATGAGTAAACTTATATCTATCAATAAATTAAAGTCTAATTCATTACGAATTGGTCAAACATTAAAAATTCCCCGTACCGGATAAGTCCCTATGACTATTGCTATATTGCCTGCACGTTTGACTAACCAAATTGCTGCTGGAGAAGTGGTCGAACGCCCAGCATCTGTTATTAAAGAATTGATTGAAAATAGTATAGATGCGGGTGCAACATCAATTCATATTGATGTTGATAAGGGTGGCATCAAGAAGATAAAAATCACGGATAATGGTCATGGTATAATTAAGGATGAATTAACCTTAGCATTAAGCCGTCATGCAACCAGTAAAATTAAAAGTTTAAGTGACTTAGAAGCTATCGATAGCTTAGGTTTTCGTGGTGAAGCATTAGCCAGTATTAGTTCGGTGTCTCGATTAACGTTAACATCTAAACCACAAGGGCAAGATACTGCATGGCAGGCTGTAGCCGAAGGTCGGGATATGTCAGTGACCATAAAGCCAGCAGCTCATCCCGATGGTACAAGTATTGAAGTACTCGATTTATTTTTTAATACACCGGCTAGGCGTAAGTTCTTACGTACCGAAAAAACAGAATTTAATCATATTGATGAAGTTGTACGACGAATCGCACTTGCTCATTTTGAAGTTAGCTTTCTGCTAACACATAACGGTAACACTGTCCGACAGTATCGTATGGCGAGTACACATGCACAATGTACTAAACGTGTTGCCATGATTTGTGGTCCTAAATTTATTGAATATGCCGTTGAAGTAGATTGCCCACATGACAATATGACGCTATCGGGTTGGTTAGCTAAACCAAGTTTCTCGCGCAGTCAAAACGATCTCTGTTATAGCTATGTCAATGGTAGAATGATGCGCGATAAATTAATTAATCATGCAATTCGTCAAGCGTATGCAGATTTACTACCACCAGATACCTACCCAGCGTTTGTACTTTTCTTACAGCTTGATCATAGAGAAGTCGATGTAAATGTTCATCCGTCAAAACATGAAGTGCGTTTTCATCAAAGTCGCTATGTACATGATTTTATCTATTCCGTTTGTCATAAAGCCTTGACGTCAGCGTTAGCAGGTGAAGAACTATTCACTAGAGCTGAGGTTGACCTTACCCTCGTACCTGAAAAATCTTATTCCATAGTAAATGAAACGCAAGAAAATCATGCTGTTACTAGTTCAGGTAACGTCAGTCCTACGACAGTAAATTACTCTCGAGCTGATTATGTGAGACCTTTGCAACATGTTAGTGATGCGAGTAGTGATCAGCCAGTTTATGGTTATGGCGGTAATAGCCAAAAAATACAGCCAAATAAAGTTTCGCTAGTTGCAGCAAGTAACTATCAAGCGTTAATGACTCCTCATACGGAGGTCCTTTCTAGTGATTCCGCCCAGGATATTACCCAAGAGCACGAGGTTACAGTCCTGCACAGTAACGCTAACCTAAGTTTTCTGTTAAGCGTATACGAGCCAGGATATGTTCTTTATACTGCAGAAAGTGGTGTGAGAGTTTTATCACTATTTAAATTAGCGAAAAATACCTACGGTAAACTTGTCGAGCAGAGCTGGAAAAATAACTTATCAGAGGACTCAACAGCCAGTTTGGTCAGTCAACCACTGTTATTACCAGTAATGTTAAGCCTTTCTGAAGAACAACATAACACTGCAATCGCACAGCAAACGTTACTTGCTAAGGCTGGTATTATTTTTATTGAGCAGCATAAAAATAAAATAAAAATTAGGCAATTTCCAGCGTTATTACGTGAGCAAGATGTCAGCCACGCGTTTATAATCATACTTGATGATCTTATTAAGCGACTCAGTTTAAAAAGCAGTGAGCAAATTTGTGAAATAGATATTCATTATAGTATCGGTTTAGCGATGGTTTTAGCTCAATACAATGAAACACAGGCTGATATTTTATTAAAATTATCAAAAAAATTGTTTAATGAACAACTTAGTCAGCAATTACTCTTGAATTCTCTCCCGCTTGACCTTACATCACATATTAAGAAGTTACTTTAGTTATTCTAAATAAGAGTTAAGTATTCGTGTTAGTTCAAAGCATCACAGAATCAAGTCAGCCACCTGTTATTTGTTTAATGGGGCCAACAGCATCGGGTAAAACAGCTTTGGCGATGGCAATGCAAGAAGTATTACCTTGCGATATAGTCAGTGTCGACTCTGCGCTTATTTATCGTGACATGGATATTGGCACAGCCAAACCAACAACCGCTGAGTTGGCTCAATACCCTCATCGACTTATCGATTTACGTGATGCCAGTGAAAGTTACTCTGCAGCAGATTTTTGTCATGATGCATTAGCTGAAATTGCTAAAATACGAAGTAATAATCGTATTCCATTATTGGTCGGCGGTACTATGATGTACTTTAAAAGCTTAATTGAAGGTATTTCACCTTTACCAACAGCAAATACCGATATACGGAAAAATATTGAGAGTGAAGCGCTAGGACAAAGCTGGCAAAGTATGCATGAACAGCTTGCTGAAATAGACCCTGTTTCAGCTGAGCGAATACACCCAAATGATCCTCAACGTATTACTCGAGCACTAGAAGTATATAGGCTGACGGGTAACACTTTGACACAGTTAACCCAAATAAAAGGTGATAAGCTTAGCGGCAGTATTCTACAATTAGCGATAGCTCCTCAAGATCGAAGTACTCTGCATGAGCGAATAGCACAGCGTTATAAGCAAATGATGGCGTTGGGCTTTGAACAAGAAGTGATTAAGTTAAAATCACGCGATGATTTACACAAAGATTTACCTGCTATTCGCTGTGTTGGCTACCGACAAATGTGGCAATACCTTGACGGAGAATACGATCATGATGAAATGATCTTTCGTAGTGTATGTGCAACCAGACAATTAGCTAAAAGACAGTTGACTTGGTTAAGAAATTGGCCTGATTTACATTGGCTTATAACGGATGATAAAACTAATTTAGCCCAAGTTTTATCACTGCTTGACACAAAGAATTAAAGGGTAGCAAATATAAAGCAATAGTTTAAAATTGATGTATAATTAATTCGTTAGCTATTTAATACAACGATTTGTTGTGTTGTTTTCATAGTAAATTTTTCAGATACTTTGTTATTGTTAAGCTTAATTTTTAAGTTTAGTAGTAACGTTTAATAATAATAAAAGGGACCATCTAATGGCAAAAGGCCAGTCTTTACAAGACCCGTTTTTAAATGCGTTACGTCGTGATCGCATTCCAGTAGCAATATATTTAGTTAACGGTATTAAGTTACAAGGACAAGTAGAATCGTTCGACCAGTTTGTTATTCTCCTCAAAAACACTGTTAGTCAGATGGTATATAAACACGCTATATCTACCGTTGTTCCTTCACGCGCTGTTAATACAGCACCTGTACCTAACTCGGACGATCAATCTTCGGATGATTAAGGCTTTTTATCTTTTTTTGAGTACGATTAATCATTGTACTAGGATTTAACGCTATTGTTTGAACGTTATCAAGCGGGTGAACAAGCTGTACTTGTTCATTTAGACTTTCCAGATGAAAGCAGTAGAGAAGACCTAAACGAATTTAAAATGCTGGTGTCTTCTGCTGGTGTACAAGCTTTGACTGTTGTCACGGGTAAACGAAGTACTCCTCACCCTCGATTTTTTGTCGGCTCAGGGAAAGCAGAAGAAATTCGTGATGCTGTTCATCTTGTTGGTGCTAATGTCGTTTTGTTTAATCATAGTTTAACGCCATCACAAGAAAAGAATATTGAAGCATTATGTGAATGTCGTGTAGTTGATCGTACCACCTTAATTCTTGATATTTTTGCGCAACGCGCCAGAACACATGAAGGTAAGTTACAAGTTGAATTAGCACAATTACGTCATATGAGTAGTCGCTTAATTCGAGGCTGGACTCACTTAGAAAGACAAAAAGGGGGTATTGGGCTTAGAGGGCCTGGTGAAACACAGCTTGAAACTGATAGACGCTTATTACGCGACCGTATGGTTAATATTCGTAAGCGTTTAAGTAAAGTAGAAGTTCAAAGACAGCAAGGACGAAGAGCGAGAACTCGAGCAGAGTTACCAACTTTATCTTTAGTTGGTTACACTAATGCGGGTAAATCAACACTGTTTAATACTTTAACACAAGCGGAAGTGTATGCTGCGGATCAGCTTTTTGCGACGTTAGATCCAACGTTAAGAAAAATTGATTTATTCGGTGTAGGTCGTGTGATTTTAGCTGATACAGTAGGGTTTATTCGTCATTTACCCCATGATTTAGTTGCCGCGTTCAAAGCGACACTAACTGAAACTCGCGAAGCTGAATTGTTATTGCATGTGGTTGATATATCAGATGACAGACGTACCGAAAATATTGAACAAGTAGAGCATGTACTTAAAGAGATTGAAGCGAACGATGTACCTCAGCTGATTATCTGTAATAAAATTGATAACTTAGATGATATTGAACCACGAATAGATAGAGACGCTCAAGGGGTGCCAATTCGTGTTTGGCTATCAGCACAAGCGAATATAGGTACTGAGTTATTATTTACTGCGCTAGCCGAACGTTTAGATATACACGTGGTAAATTACCATTTGAGTATCCCGCCAAATGCTGGCAAATTACGTGGCGAGTTGTACAAATTAAATTGCGTTACTAGTGAGCGTTTTGATGAACAAGGTCATTGTCATATTGAAGTTAATATGCCATCGCGGGAATGGGAAAGATTAACTGCAAATAAGTATAGTGAGTTAACTGACTATATTATAGTAAATGGATGAATAAATTAGTCCTGTTGGGATTAAACAGTAATTAAATCAATTTTAATTGTAAGGGCGATAATTTTACTTTCGCCAATTTTTGTGGAGAACAATATGGCTTGGAACGAACCGGGGAATAATGAAAAAGACCCCTGGAAAAACAAAGGTGGCAAGAATCAAGGGCCACCAGACTTAGATGAACTTCTTAATGATCTTGGTAAAAAAGTTACTGGTATCTTTGGTGGTAAAACCACTAAAGGTGGTTCTGGATCAGGTAAAAGCTTTTCTAATATTGGTATATCTATTCTTCTTATTGTTGCATCCGTAGTTTATGCATTTAGTGGTTTTTACACCATTAAAGAAGCTGAACAGGGTATTGTACTAAGATTTGGAGAATACTCAGGTACTGTTGAACCCGGTATTAACTGGAAATGGACTTTTATTGATCGTATTATCCCAGTAGATATGCAAAGTACACGAGAGATGCCTTCTTCAGGTTTCATGCTTACACAAGATGAAAATGTTGTGAATGTGGAGATGCAAATTCAGTATCGTGTGGTTGATGCTCGTAACTATATTTTTAGTGTTACTAATGCTGATGATAGTTTAAAGCAATCACTTGATAGTGCGCTGCGTTATGTTGTAGGTCATGCCGTTATGGATGATATATTAACTAGTGGACGTGAAGATATTCGTCAACAAGTATGGGACGAGTTAGAAAAAATAATTACTCCGTACAATTTAGGTCTCATTATTGTCGATGTTAACTTTAAAGATGCACGTCCGCCAAATGAAGTAAAAGATGCTTTTGATGATGCTATTTCAGCGCAAGAAGATGAAGTGAGATTCTTACGAGAAGCCGAAGCTTATGCTCGTGGTATTGAGCCAAGAGCTCGTGGTCGAGTTAAACGTATGGAGCAGGAAGCTTTAGCGTATAAGTCGCAAACTGTTCTAGATGCTGAAGGTGAAGTAGCTAAATTTAATAAGCTTTTACCCGAATACATAGCAGCACCTAAAGTAACTCGCGAACGTTTATATATTGCCACAATGGAAAAAGTATATAGCAATACCAGTAAAGTGATGATTGATGTGGAAGGTGGTAATAATATGATGTACTTACCTCTAGATAAAATTATTCAACAACAAAATAATACTACACGTGATACAAACACACAGTCTTATACACCTGTTAACCAATCTAGTAATAATACAGCGCCATCTTCTTCAATTAATCGCGCTGATAGATTTAACAGTGGGAGTAACTAATATATGAAAAATTTTATTATTGCAATAATATCGTTAATATTCATATTAGCTGTTTCATGTGTCTTTGTTATTTATGAAGGGCAGCGTGGTATTGTGTTTGAGTTTTCTAAAATAAAACGTGATAGTGTCACCGATGAAATGATGATATTTGAACCTGGTTTACACTTTAAAATACCATTTATACAATCAGTGAAAAAGCTTGATGCACGTATTCAAACATTAGATGAACCAGCGGATCGATTTGTTACTTCAGAGAAAAAAGATCTTATTGTCGATTCTTTTGCAAAATGGCGTATTGCTGATTTCTCAACATATTATCTTCGTACCTCGGGATCAATTGATAATGCTCGTGCGTTACTTAAGCAGAAAATTAACAACGGCTTAAGAACAGAGTTCGGTAATCGTACAATCAAAGAGATTGTTTCGGGTGACCGTGACGCTATTATGAGTAAAGCATTAGAAAGCGCAAAAAGTAGCCGTGAAGATTTGGGTATAGAAGTTGTTGATGTACGTATCAAGGCGATTAATCTACCTACTGAAATTAGTACCTCTATTTATGAGCGAATGCGTGCTGAACGAACTGCTGTTGCCAAGGAACATCGTTCTAAAGGTCAAGAGCAAGCTGAAATTATTCGTGCAACAATTGATGCAAAAGTAACGGTTATGCTTGCTAAAGCACAGAAAAATGCTTTTATTACACGAGGTGAAGGAGATGCATTAGCCGCTAAGGTTTATTCTGATTCTTATACTCAAGATGCTGACTTTTATAGTTTCTATCGTAGTCTAGAAGCATATGAAAAAAGTTTTAGTAGTAAAAATGATATCATGGTTGTTAAACCTGATAGCGAATTCTTCCGTTTTTTAAAAGACGGTAGTGCAGCTAAAAAATAGTAATCATTGATATATTAGTTTTTGATTATTAGTAAAGGCCAGCTTTTTTGCTGGCTTTTTTATGTCGAAATTATACTTGAATATCATAGATTAAAGTTATTAACCGTTATGTAGTGAACACTATAAAAAATATTTTATTAACTTCTGCTATATTCATAGAAATAATACTAGGTTCTAGTCAATTAAGTGAAAGTACTAATCTTGCGGAAGCTTAAATTTAATCAAGGTAAAAATATGACCATAAGAAAATACGTAATAGCGGTAATTGCATCATTGCCAATTGCCGTGACATTAATGGCAGCTGAAGCTCCATTAGTTTCGATAAAGACTCAGGATGATTTTTTTAACAATATAAGTAAACACTGCGGTAAGTCTTATCTAGGCAAGGTAACCGTCGATAACGATGCTGGAAATAGCTTTGCTAATAAAAAATTAATCATGCATGTACGTAGGTGTACAGACAGTGAACTACAAGTTCCTTTTCATGTAGATGATGACGCATCACGTACGTGGATTATCACTAAGACTGGTTCAGGTTTATCACTAAAACATGATCATAGACAAAAAGATGGTAGTAACGATGAATCAACGATGTATGGTGGACATACTGATGATGCAGGTTGGGCAGAGATGCAATCTTTTCCAGCAGACCAATACTCTAAAGAGCTCTTCGTTAATCAAGGTATACCGCAGTCAGTTGGTAATACCTGGCAAATGTATATCTACCCAGAAAAATTTACCTACCGTTTGATCCGTCAAGGTAGGGAATTTAGAGTTGATTTTGATTTAATGAAGCCAATTAGTACACCTGTTACTCCTTGGGGTTATGAATAATTTTACAGCTAACTTGTTAACTTAATTAGTTATTTTAAAAGCAGCTTAAAAAGCTGCTTTTTTAACTTGGACTATATTTAATTATTTGGTAAAATCTTCGCCTGATTTTCTTATGAAATAGTAAAACATGGGCAAAAATGTAGTTGTTCTCGGCACTCAATGGGGTGACGAAGGTAAAGGTAAGATCGTAGACTTACTAACTGACAAAGCTAAATATGTAGTTCGTTATCAAGGCGGTCACAATGCTGGCCACACTTTAGTGATCGACGGTGAAAAAACCGTTCTACATCTTATTCCATCTGGCGTATTACGTGATAACGTAAAATGTTTAATTGGTAACGGTGTAGTTTTATGTCCTAAAGCTTTAATGACAGAAATTACCATGTTAGAAGCCAAGGGCGTTCCAGTACGCGAACGTTTACTTATTAGTGATGCATGTCCACTAATCCTTCCTTATCATAATGCTTTAGATGCAGCACGTGAAGTTGCGCGCGGTAATAAAGCGATTGGTACTACAGGTCGTGGTATTGGTCCAGCATATGAAGATAAAGTTGCACGACGTGGTTTACGTGTTGGCGATTTATTCTGCGCAGAAACATTTGCAGCTAAACTCAAAGAAATCGTTGAATACCATAACTTCTCATTGGTTAACTACTATAAAGTTGAGCCAGTGAGTTATGAAGAAATTTTAGCTGATGCATTAGCTATCGCTGATACTATCAAAAAAATGACTGCTGATATTTCTGAAATATTGGATCAAGCCCGTAAAAAAGGCGAGTCAATCATGTTTGAAGGTGCTCAAGGTACTTTACTTGATATCGACCACGGAACTTACCCTTATGTAACTTCTTCAAATACTACTGCTGGTGGTGTTGCGACAGGTTGTGGTGTTGGCCCACGGCATTTAGATTATATCTTAGGTATTACCAAAGCTTACACTACACGTGTTGGTTCAGGTCCTTTCCCTACGGAATTGGATGATGAAGTTGGGAATCACTTAGGTACTGTAGGTCATGAGTTTGGTGCAACTACAGGGCGTGAGCGTCGTTGCGGTTGGTTTGATGCGGTTGCAATGCATCGTGCAATTCAGGTAAATAGTGTAACAGGTTTCTGTTTAACTAAGCTTGATGTACTTGACGGCTTAGAAACATTAAAAATCTGTACTGGTTACAGAACTCAAGCAGGTGACATTATTACTGTACCGCCTACAGCTGCTGAAGGTTATGATAAAATAACACCAGTATATGAAGAAATGCCAGGTTGGACTGAAAGCACTGTTGGTGCAACATCAGTTGATGTTTTACCTGATAATGCACTTGCTTATATCAAGCGTATTGAAGAAATTACTGGGATACCAGTAGATATTATTTCTACCGGTCCTGATCGTGTTGAAACGATTATAAAAGTAAATCCTTTCCTTTAAGGGTTACTTTACTTACCTTTATCTAATATAGAGAAGGTACGGTAATTACTGAATAAAAAAGTCCAGCCCAGTGCTGGACTTTTTTGTGGATAATTTTTAATTATTTTGTTACAGATTATAAGTGATCGGTTGTCTAGATTAATTCATTTCTACTTTCATAATCCTGCATGTATGGCGTGTCGTTAGTTAATATGTTTTAAAGGCGCTTAGGGCTGTTTTATCTTACCTAGCTATGTTTTTACTTGAATAGTTAATTATAAATAGTCAATATTTATCAAATTTATATGTTTATCTCGTATGCCGTCTTCTGCTTGAAAAAAAA
>CAJWZC010000056.1 GCA_913049915.1 uncultured Colwellia sp. | reverse complement strand
AAGTAAGGCTGAGAGCCACCATTTTCAGGAGCTAACTTGTTTTTACTTACATAATCATCAATATGTCTACAAATGGTAGTTTCATGAAGTCGTAATGCTTGAGTAATCATTATTGTTGACCAACCTTCAGAGCGCAGTAAGACCGCTTTAATGCGATCTCGAACACGGCCATCACGACTTGTGTCGTGAAGTGCTTCAAGATCTCTTTTTTCTTCGGTGGTCAGATCAATACTTTTGATGAGGGATATCATGATCCTCATCAAAAGTATAAATCAAGCACCTTCATTGAACATGGGTATAGGACGAAAGATTTTATTATTAATTAAAAAATATTAGCGTTTAATTCTTCAGCGATATAACCAATGGCTTGTTGGGCGCGAATACTGTTACCCGCTTCATCTAGGCGCGGTGAAAATACCGCAACCGAGAACCTATCGGGCGAAACAGCAATAATACCACCACCTACACCACTTTTAGCAGGTAACCCTACTTGATAAGCCCACTCACCACTATTTTCGTATAGGCCAGCAGTAGTCATTACTGCTAATACATGCTTAACGTTGTCACTGGTCATTAAACGTTGTTTACTAATAGGATGGGTACCGTTATTAGCAAACACAGAGGCCATTACGGCAAGATCTTTGGCGGTAACACCAACAGAACATTGACGGGTGTATACGGCTAAATTTAAATCAACATCGCCATAAAATCTGTTATACGAAGTCAATAATTCGGCGATAGCACGGTTATGACCGTTATTCTTTGATTCAGATTGATAGACATTATCTAATACGCCCAAATTACGGTTAGCAAATTGGTTGTACCATGAGGAGAGTGACGACCATTTGGCTTTTTGGTCTTTACCATCGAGTAAACTCACTGCTGCCATAGCTCCAGCGTTAACTAGTGGGTTAATGCTACGATCTTCATTGAGTTCTATTGCGGTAACCGAATTAAAGGCTAGGCCTGTGGCGTTAACACCAATTTTATCAAGAATATTTTGTGGACCTTTTTGCTCCATCGCTAATGACAGGGTAAAAACTTTTGAAATCGATTGTATCGAAAATTCTTGGCTAACATCGCCTTTGGTATAGACTTTTCCGTCAGTAGTGACCAGCGCTATACCAAAAAATCTTGAATCAACTTCGGCTAATGCAGGTATATAATCAGCATTTTTACCTGGGTTTTGGCTTTTAAATTTGAGGTATGCTTCGTCTAATACAGCTTGTATATCTGGTTGTTGACTGGCTTTTGCCCAGACTGGGTTAGCGCATACTAATACACAGACTTGGAGGCAAATAATTACGTAATGGTTGAATTTCATTGTATATATTCCTTATTAATATTTAAAACCTACAGATGTTTGTATTCTAAAATTATCGCCTTCAAAGTCTGATCTACTTTGAAGCTCACCGTATTGCAGTTCAATACCCGCTTTTACATGGCCTTCTGACCACATTAAATTTGCGGTAGAGTAGGTGCTGTTTTTTATTGACTTAGCTTTTTGGGTGCTTAAGTTGTCAACAGATAGATAGCTGTAACCTACTGCACTACTCCATTGTTGATCCCATTGTTTGTTGAAGTAAGCAAAACCACCAGTAACAGGAATGGCTTTTAAGCGGCCATTAGCGTCTAAGCCGGCATCTACACCACCCGTTTCCTTACTGTAAAAACTACAGCAGGTATCGTTTATGTAGCGGCCAATACCTTCCCCATGAACCAATTGAAACTGAATAGAATGTTGATCTGATAAAGTAAATGATCCCGAGAGATTAAGACCAAACCCTAAAGTAGTATCTTTTTCAGTCGTGGTTTCATAGCCAAGCTTTCTAATTATCACGGCCGCTTTTATGTAGCCAAACTCGGTATTATGGTGATATGAGCCAGTAAAATCTGGTAATTCGTTAATATTGTCATAGTCAGGATTAAGTATATTATATGGCAAAGCAAAATCACTACCTGATTTTTCAATAGTGAACATCATACGGCCTTGTTTACTCACTGCAGTGTTATATCGAATTTGTGGCTGACGGGTGAATACCATGGAGTTGGGCCCCCAATATTCAAGCGTGTTTGGGAAAGAATTAATGTCCATAAAACCACTAAACGTTTGACCCGCACCAAAGTCACCTATTTCACCCCATAGATGAGTTAGGTGAAAACCAGCATTACCTTGGCTATCGAACATATCAAATTCAAAACGTGTCGTCATAGCGCCATATTTTGTTGGTGTAAAACTCTTAAATGATAATTTCGACTGACCAGCGGTTAACAAGGTATTATTTTTGGTAGTGTTATCTTCGTAAGCAATAGACGAGGTTTGAAAGCCGGCGCGATTGGTCATTTCACCATTATTGTATATCGCGTCTAACCAAATTTGACCACCAAGTTGCAAGGTTGTGTCACTATGACTTAATACAATACTTTTATCAGGTGCATCAAAAGCGTGGCTGGGCCGCTGTGCCGTTTTAGGTAGCAATGGAGGAGTGATTTTGGCCGATTGTGACTGCGTAGTTATCGATAGACTATGCGTTTTTTTATTTTGAACTTGTATTTCTTGTTCTAGTTCAATTAAGCGCTGCTCTAAATTTTTTATACGCTCTACATCGGTTTGTTGGCCATTAGCAGCAGTTGCAAAAAGTGTGGCTAAGGCTACTAGGGAAATTGATAAATACTTTTTTTTGCGCAAACATCGATTTACATTTGGTGCTTGTGTGCTTTTAATCATTATTTAGCCTCATTTATCGAGTTGGATTCATTGACTTATTTCATCTTAATAAACCAGCAATAGAAGGTAAGCTTAAATATCATACTGTAACTTACATCCATGTGTATTATTGTTCGATATACTACTTCACTTACACTATCTTAATTACAGCATAAAACAACTAGTTATTAAAAAGTTATCACTCATCAAGCATAGTTTAATCAAAAAAAGCTAGCAAATTTATTACTGGTTTATTAATAATAAGGTGTTAATTACAAAATATTAGTTAATAGTAACACGAGCAAACTTACGTTTACCGACTTGATAAACCGCAGTAGTGCCAGCGCTAATGATTAAGCTACGGTCAGTCACTTTTTCACTATCAATTTTAGCTGCACCTTGTTTTATCATTCTAAAGGCATCAGAAGTACTCGCCACTAATCCTACTTCTTTAAGCAAGTTGGCAATCGCTATTTCACCATTGTCCGTAGTAATGGTTAGTTCGGGTATGTCATCAGGTAAAGCACCTTTTTGGAAGCGATTGATGAATTCATCATGGGCAGCTTGTGCAACCGATTCATCATGAAAACGTGTAATAAGCTCTTTCGCTAAATCAATTTTAACATCGCGAGGGTTTTTACCTTTGCTGATCTCAACTTTATAACCTTCAATCACTTCAAGTGGCTTAAAGCTAAGTAGCTCGTAATAACGCCACATCAATACATCTGAAATTGACATGATTTTGCCAAACATATCGGAAGGCGTATCAGTAATACCAATATAGTTACCTAATGATTTAGACATTTTTTGCACGCCATCTAGACCTTCAAGTAATGGCATCATTAGTACTGTTTGTGGTCGCTGACCCTCAGACTTTTGTAACTCACGGCCCATTAGTAAGTTGAATTTTTGATCGGTGCCACCTAATTCAACATCAGCCTCAAGCGCAACAGAATCCCAACCTTGTACTAAAGGATACATAAACTCATGAATAGCAATAGCCTGACCGTTAGCATAACGCTTTTTAAAATCATCACGTTCCATCATACGAGCAACGGTTTGACGAGAGGCAAGTTGTAACATACCAGCAGCACCTAACTTATCCATCCAAGTAGAATTAAAAGCAACGGTTGTTTTAGCGGGATCTAATATTTTGAAGACCTGCTCTTTATAGGTTTCAGCGTTAGCTAATACATCTTCTTTGGTTAATGCTTTACGGGTGACATTTTTACCCGTTGGATCACCAATCATACCAGTAAAGTCACCAATCAAGAAAATAACTTCATGACCTAATTGTTGGAATTGACGTAGTTTATTAATTAAAACAGTGTGGCCCAAATGTAAGTCAGGTGCGGTTGGATCAAACCCAGCTTTAATTTTTAGTGGTTTACCTATTTTAAGTTTTGTTAATAATTCTTCTTCTACTAATATTTCTTCAGCTCCGCGCTTTAATTCTGCGAATGCTTGGTTAAAATCGGTCATTAGGACTCCACTGACGGGTTATATGTACTTAATCTTTTAATAAATGATCACTACTAAATGGAGTGCTGCAAACAAGACGCACACTATTTTGATAAATTGAGTGGTAATTCCAAACGTATTAATTGATTAGGTAAAGTTTATTTAATGGCCGAATTCTACTGCACTTTACTGGTTGGATAAAACCTTATAATAGCTTTTTTAGTAAAGAAATAGTGATCTTGATGATAAATAGCTTGAATAAAACGAAAGTTTACTATTTAAGCTGCTTAAATCTGAGTCAAGTTAGTAACACTTTTACAAAAGTTCCTGTTTTCAATTACCACAACGGTAAGTTATAGCGGTATTTTTTCTGTAGTTTAGGTTTAGGTTTGGTATAGTCAGTAGATTCCATGTCTTTGCTATGTATTTATAATTTCCCGCTATGAAAGTTTCGAGTCGTACTTTGTTTAAAAAATTAGTAGAGATATTCCAAAATTTACCTAAGCAACATCGTGGGTTCATTATTGCCAGTAGTTGCTTTTTGTTGCTCTTATTAATCATACCTTCGAGTGAAGAAAGCCTCGAGGTTGAAGAAATTCAAGTAGGGAAACGTATTCAAGTTGCCTTGCCAGAAGACATAGTGCCATTAGAAACGATATCCAGACAAAGTGCGTTACCGCAACGCAGAAGTAATAAAGCACATAACAAGATAATAACTGAGCCGTTACCTTCGTTATCTCCCCCCCTAAGTACTCAGCAAGGTGGTAGTTTAATTAGCGGAAAATTACAACGTAAAATTAAGATACAAGGCACTATAGAAGAGCTCGCTAATTTAAGCTGGCAAACGGTAAAAGTACGTAGTGGTGATTCACTGGCCTTAATTTTAAAGCGCTTAGGGTTTAGTGCTCAAACGACTTATGCGGTGAGTACCGCCAAAGGCAAAGACAGTAAATTATTAAAAAGACTGAATGTTGGTGACCAATTACGTATTGCCAGTAATGAAGCTGAGCTATTAGCGGCGCTTGAATATCCTCTTTCTAAAACTGATACCTTATTTATTAATTTAGTAGGCGATAGTTATCAATCTCATCGAGAAAGTAAAGAAGTTGAAATACGTGAAAGCTTTAGTTATGGCACTATAACGTCTAGCTTTTGGAATGCTGGCGTAAGTGCAGGATTAAATGATAGCCAGATAATTAACTTTGCTAATATATTTGGTTGGGACATTGATTTTGCCTTAGATATACGTGCAGGCGATAATTTTAATATAACCTTTGAAAATAAATATATCGAAGGTGAATATATTGGCACTGGCAATATTTTAGCCGCTGAAATAACGAACCAAGGTGAAGTATTTCAGGCGATTCGTTTTACTGATGATGAGTATTATACTCCAGATGGTAGAAGCATGCGTAAAGCTTTTTTACGTGCACCAGTAAATTTTAAATACATCAGTTCTAGCTTTAAACCTAAACGTTTTCATCCAGTACAAAAACGCTGGAAAGCGCATCGGGGTATAGATTACGCGGCTAAACAAGGTACACCAGTAGTTGCTGCAGGTAATGGCAAGGTAACGCATGCTGGTTATAGTAAGTACAACGGTTATTATGTGTTTATTCAGCATGGTAACGACATAGTTACTAAGTACTTGCACTTTTATAAACGGGCAGTAGTTAAGAAAGGACAGCGAGTAAAACAAGGGCAAGTTATTGGTTATGTAGGTTCGACTGGTTTAGCAGCAGGGCCTCATTTACATTATGAATTTTTATTGAATGGTGTTCACCGTAATCCACGTACCGTTAAATTACCGGATGCTAGACCTATTGAAAAGAAATACAAAGCTAAGTTTAGCTTGTTAGCAGTGGAGCGATTAAAAGCATTATCGGGTGCTAAAAATGCGTTACTTTCTACAGAAAAAAACGCTATAGCGGCTAATGATTAATACAGATAATGTGATGCAAGGAAAATATTATATTGGCTTAATGTCAGGAACTAGTGCTGATGGTATCGATTTAGCGTTAGTAGACTTTACCAGTAATAAACCAAAACCTCACTTGGTAGCCAGTTTTTATCAAAGTTATAGTAGTGCTGTTGCCAAGAAAATAACCTCTCTTTATCAACCAGGTAATAATGAAATTGATCGTGCTTTTCATCTAGATGTTGAATTAGCGCATTTGTTTGCTCAAGCAATTAACGCCTTACTTAGCCAAGAAAGCCTTAACTCTGCAGATATTATTGCCATTGGTAGCCATGGGCAAACTATCCGACATCGTCCCTGTGCGAATAACCCATTTACCTTACAAATAGGCTGCTGCCAAACGTTAGCTACTTTGACTGAGATTCGTGTAGTAGGACAGTTTCGTCGTAAAGATATGGCTTTAGGTGGACAAGGCGCACCTTTAGTTCCTATTTTTCATCAGCAGTTATTTTCTCAAGCAGCGGATACAAATTTTGTTGTTAACATCGGTGGTATTGCTAATATTACTTTTTTACCAGAGCAAGGCTCTAGTAAATCAGTATTAGGTTTTGATACCGGTCCTGGCAATGCTTTGCTTGATGATTGGTTTGCTAAACATCATTCAAGTAGTCATGAAAAATTTGATAAAAATGGTACCTGGGCGGCAAAAGGGCGAGTTAATCAAGCGCTGCTTACACAACTATTGGAAGATGATTATATTAAAGCAGTTGCACCTAAAAGCACTGGAAGAGAATATTTTCATCTTGATTGGCTTGAACAGCAATTAGCTTTTTTTATAGAAAAGACTTACTCGCAGTGTCCTGAAATCATTTGTGAGGTAAGTGAAACGGTACTTAACGCAGTAGATATCCAAGCAACACTCTTAGCTTTTACTGCTCAAAGTATCAGTGATGCAATTATACTATTAACGTTAGAAGGTAAAGTCTACTTGTGTGGTGGTGGTGTACATAATAGTGCTCTGGTTGATACACTTAAAACCAGCTTGAATACATCTGACTCTGATTTTGAAATCAATAGTATGCAAGCTTTGAACATTGATGGCGATATTCTTGAAGCGATGGCTTTTGCTTGGCTTGCTTACGCTTTTGATCATGGTTTAGTGAGTAATATGCCCGCGGTAACTGGCGCAAGTACCAGTTGCACATTAGGTAGTACTTACCTTCCATAAATTTTCTAACATTATTGTCATAAATTAGAGTCAGTTGGCTAATTTTAGCGACTTCTTGCTTAAAATACGATAGTAATCTACTGGCATTTCATCACTTCAACACTATACTTAAATATTGAATGTTCAATAAATGAACTGACAGCTAGTGCTAAAGGCTAATACCGATTAGATCACTTGTATAACTGAGTATACTATTAAAGTTAGTGTTGAGGAGGGCTTATGGAGTTTAAAGATATTCATATTGGTATGAAATGTGGCAGTAAAAAAGGTAGTGGTACTGTTACTTGGGTGGATGGCTCAACACATACCATTTATATGGTTGACTGTAATAATAATAATAATTTTGAAGTTAATATCAGCGATATAATTGAAGATCCACAAGCACACAATAAAGAAGATGATTACTATTAAATAGTATTGAAATTTATCTTTGATAAACAAATAAAAATCCGTCATATTGATAATTTGTCGGGTTTTTTATTTTTACTCAGTAAATATATTGAATCTGCCTTAGGTATTTGCCAAACTGCCCTCTTCTAAAACTAGCTTGATTAGTCGAATTACTATAATCAAGCTAGTTGATTTTAATATCAAACTTATGCTTTAAGGTCTTTTATGGATTGGTTGTCTGTGCTGCCACCTTTGGTTGCAATCATTGTCGTTATTTGGAAAAAAGAAGTTATTCTTGCCTTACTTTCTGCCGTATTTATCTCTGAGTTGCTATTAGCATCGCAGCACCATAGTAATGCTATTTTTCGTGCCTTCATTGGCTTTATTGAACGTATTATTAGTGTTGTTAGCTCTGGCAGTAATGCCCGTATTTTAATTTTTAGTTTGCTGATTGGTGCTTTACTGGCATATATTCGAGACTCAGGTGGTGTAACAGCAACCGTAGACAAACTGGTTAATAAAGGTATTGCCAAAAGTAAGCGTCAAGTGGGTGCTTTAACCATGTTTACTGGTATGGTTATCTTTATTGAATCAAACTTGAGCGTACTTACTGCGGGTATTTTATCTCGTGATTTATTCGATAAATTTAAAATGAGTCGTGCGCGTTTAGCGTACATTATTGACAGTACCAGTGCGCCAGTATGTATATTAGTACTATTAAATGGTTGGGGAGCGTATGTGCTAGCACTGCTTAATAACTATGAACTAGGGCAATCTTCAGTGTCTATTTTATGGGGTTCTGTTACTTTTAACTTCTACGCCATCATCGCTTTACTTATGGTGGTCTATACAGTAATAACCGATAGAGTTCATGGTCCGTTAAAAACGGTAGAGTTAGCTTTAAATAGTGATAATGCTGTATCTACAGGTATACAAAGTAGTGAATTAATACAGCACTCTTCATTACTAAAAAAATCAATAGTTGACCATTCAAAAGATTCGCTACATGCAGTATCACAGTACACACTATCACAAGAAATTTCACAAGAAACTATGATACCAGCCACTAAAGCTCGCTTTATGTTGGTACCATTACTGACCATGATTTTTGGTATGTTTTTTTTTATGTATTGGAGTGGTAATGGGGACATCACTTTAGGTGATGGCAGTAAATCGGTACTTTATGCTACGAGTTTAGCTGTGGCGGTAAGTTACTTATTATTGCGTTTTTCTAAGCGATTTGAACATCAAAAGTTAGTCAAGATTGGTTTTAAAGGCATGGGTGAATTACTACCTTTGGTAACGATTGTATTATTTTCACTGACCCTTGGTGCTAGTTTAAAAGAGTTAGGTACTGGCTACTTCATTGCCGGAGTTGTTGGCGAATATTTACCATTAATACTTGTGGTACCTATGTTATTTTTAGTAGGAGCCGTTATTTCATTTAGTACAGGGACTTCGTGGGGAACGTTTGCGATATTAATTCCTATTGGTGTGCCCTTAATTCAAGCATTAGGTTTACCCCCTTCATTGGTGATTGCTGCAATTCTAGGTGGTGGTATTTTTGGTGATCATTGTTCGCCAATTTCTGATACAACCTGTGTATCAGCCATCGCTTCAGGTTGTGATTTACTTGAACATGTTAAAACTCAAATGCCTTACGCACTCTTTGGGGGCGTGCTAACACTTATCGCTTATATTATTGCAAGTATCATTATGATCTAAGCTAACCGTCAGACATTGATAAGGCGATAATATTTATGAACGCCTTAATTTTCCATTTTAATACCATCTGCTTTCTTTGATCTAGATCAAGTTTATCTGTCCATACTTATTAATATCGGCTAAAATGTGCGCCATATTTTAGTTATTTATTTGTTGCACAGGAAAACAGACCATGTCACATCATGAAGAAGACTTTAAAGATACTAGCTCATTCATTCATTTAGCAATGATCGTTGTGGCAATAGTTGTAATGCCTTTACTACCTATGGTTATGGGTTGGTTTACGCTGTTACGTTAAAAACGATCATCAATGATTACTGTCGAGGGGGGCATTTGCACCTTGCAGTAATTATTAACTGTACTAACCACTTTTTTTCTAGTTAGCTATCAGCTCAGACCAACATAAAATATATTATTATAAATTCTATGTCTTATACTTTTTAATCGCAATATAGCGAGAACTCATTGAACATAAAAATACGCTAATAGGAAAATCAGACCTTCCTGTTAACCTATTATGATGAAAATAATATGACTAATAAATTTTCATAACGCTCTATGTTTCTTGCTGGTAAAGTAAGTATCTAGAGGTTAGTAAGCTACCGCTTTAGATCTTCATCCAATAAAAAATCGTCCACCAGTAGTTTTTGATGAATATCACGATTACTTTAGAAAACCATACCAATAGTAATCGATCCCGTATTATCAGTATCACCAAAGCCTGTATCTACATAGTCTGTAGCAAGATCAATATATACGAATCCTATTGAGCCTCTAACACCTACGCCGTAATAAGCAGTTGCTCCATCATCAATTAGGTTACTTAATTCATCACTACTTACATCAATAAAGTTAGCACCTATTTTTGCATAGGGTTTTAAGTCAAAAATAGCAAGTTGGAATTTATAACCTATATCAAAGCCTACTTTAAATGCACCGCCATTAAAGTTTTTAAGAGCATATTCGCCGTCTAATTTTTCATATGAAGCATGTAAACCTACAATTTGGTTAAAATCATATCCCGCTTCAAATTTAATATTTGTATTCGTTTCGTAGTCACCCGATCCTGATATGATACCAGAAGCTCCTATACCGAACCTGAAGCCATCATCAGCATAAACGGTACTGGTAAATACCACGACTACAGCACCTAATAGATTAATTAATTTATTATTCATTTTCTCATCCTTTGAGTAGTATGTTGATACAACACATTCATTGTAGTAATGATTTATTAACGTTGCCGTTTTTATTATATTTTTTTATGTAGTTAACATTTTTCTATTAATTTGTATTCTTTAATTATTACCTTTTAAAACGCTAAGTCTCACTATAGAATCCAAATAGTATTACAGCTATTATTTCATGTGAAAATTTCTTTTAACCAACTTACTTTGTATTTACTATTTTTTTCTTAGCGAGCTAGTCACTAGTTAGTAAATAAAGTTATTTATTATCGTTAATCTAATCTAATAGAAAAAGGCAAGAAATTGATAGACCTAACTTTATTATCTATATTTATTCCTACATTTTTTTTAGTTAGCATTACCCCTGGCATGTGTATGACATTAGCAATGACCTTAGGCATGAGCATTGGTGTGCGTCGTACTCTGTGGATGATGATTGGTGAGCTCATAGGTGTAGCCATGGTTGCTATTGCTGCTGTACTTGGCGTTGCCAGTATTATGCTTAATCATCCTGATATATTCGAAGTATTAAAATGGTGTGGTGGTGCTTACTTGGCGTACATTGGCGTAAATATGTGGTGTTCAAAAGATAAAATAGTGATGGGAGAAAATAAGCCTAGTGATGTTAGTAGTAGCTCGTTATTTATACAGGGCTTTGTTACAGCCATTGCCAATCCAAAGGGTTGGGCTTTTATGATTTCTCTACTCCCCCCTTTTATTAGTGTTAATAGTGACGTTGCTCCACAGTTACTAATATTACTCAGTGTTATCATAGTAACCGAATTTACTAGCATGATGGCATACGCAGCGGGTGGTAAGAGCTTAAGGATATTCTTAAGTCGCGGTAATAATATTAAGTGGATGAACCGAATTACTGGTAGCTTGATGGTCGGTGTTGGTATTTGGCTAGCGCTAGGTTAGTACAGAGGACATCATGTGAATGACTTACCGACACACGTTATGGAGCTCGCTTTCATAACGTGATCATAATATCATAGTCTTATACTCTTTTTTCTTATTAATTGATAGGCTTTAGCTATGATTAAGTTACGCGATTTAGAATATTTAACGGCCATTGATAAATACAAACACTTTGGTAAAGCAGCTCAATCTTGCTTTGTTAGTCAGCCTACGTTAAGTGGCCAATTAATGAAGTTAGAAGAACAGTTAGGTTTACAACTGGTAGAACGTCATCGCCGCAATGTTATGTTAACGCCAGCGGGAGAGCAGTTAGTTAAAGAAGCACGTAAAGTATTGCAAGCGGCAGGGCATTTTGAATCGTGTGCTAAAGCATTACTTGACCCTTTTGCCGGTGACTTACATTTAGGTTTAATCCCAACATTGGCGCCATATTTATTGCCACATATCATGGCCGATTTAAACACAAGCCTACCTAACATCAACTTCTTCTTACATGAAAATCAAACTAAGATATTGTTGCAGCAATTGGATGAAGGAAAATTAGACGTATTAATTTTACCTTACCTTGCAGACATGGACAAGTTTGAATCCTACAAATTGTTTGATGAGCCCCTGATGCTGGCGACACCAAAAAGCCACCGACTTGCCAATAAAAAAGAGTTATCACTCTCTGACTTGCATGGTGAAAAAATTCTGACTTTAGCTGATGGTCATTGTCTTAAAGATCAAGCAATGGGCTACTGTTTCTCTGCTGGCGCCAAAGAAGATAATAGTTTTCAAGCGACAAGTTTAGAAACACTACGCCATATGGTGGCTAGTGGTATGGGTATTACTTTATTACCCGCACTTGCTGCACAAGGAAACTTAGCCAGTGACACTATTCAGTATGGGAAGTTTCAATCCCCTGTGCCAGTGCGTGGTATCTCTTTGGTGATTAGACCTAATTACTCACGCATGCAATGTGTTAGATCTATTGTAGCAAGTGTTCGTAAATCCCTCAGCAGAATCATTACCTAGTTAGAACAAACGCAGAGTAACATCCCCTCGATAGCTCACTATAGTGTTTTACATTTTACATTCTATATTGATAGCTTTTACCTATCATAATTATAATTACTATCGATTATACTGATTAAGGCTGTGGCGCTATTATTATCTCGTCTTAAACGAAACGACTTTAACGTTTCAAACACAGTTACCTATAACACTTAACGGGAATTCATTATGAACCAATCAATTATCAATACAAAATTATTACCTTTTAACGCGACTGCTTTTCACAATGGCGAGTTTGTTGAACTAAGCGAAAAAGACCTTGCTGATAAATGGTCAATCGTTTTTTTCTATCCAGCTGACTTCACCTTTGTTTGTCCTACCGAATTAGGTGACATGGCAGACTACTATGATGAATTACAAAAAATGGGCGTTGAAGTTTATTCAGTATCAACCGATACCCACTTTACTCATAAAGCATGGCACGATACTTCAGATACGATTAAAAAAATTAAATATCCAATGATTGGTGACCCAACAGGCGCAATTACTCGTAACTTCGGTGTGATGATTGAAGAGGCCGGTTTAGCACTTCGTGGCACATTTGTTATTAACCCTGAAGGTGAAGTTAAAGTTGCTGAAGTACATGACCTAGGTATAGGCCGAAGCGCTGCTGAGTTACTTCGTAAAGTTAAAGCAGCACAATATGTAGCTGAGCATGATGGTGAAGTTTGCCCTGCAGCATGGCAACCAGGTGCAGATACCTTAGCACCATCTCTAGACTTAGTGGGTAAAATCTAAGTTATTAGTAAGTTTTCTTAGGCTCGTTTAAATACTTATTGTTTTTCGTCAAAAAGAAATCATATAGAAAACCTATGCTTATTCTTTTCGTCTTGATCAAAAAGTATTTAATTCAAACCTAAGTTCAAACTAAAGGGTACAGCAGTACATTAAAATATTGTTGTGAGCCTTATTTAATGTAGTTTTTTACTTTCCGAATGAAAGATTTCCAATTTTCAGCAGAGGTTATTATGTTAGACACAAACTTACAGACACAATTAAAAGGTTATTTAGATAACTTAAAAACACCAGTCGAGCTAATCACCTTTACTGATGAAAGCCCTAAGGCAAAAGAACTTAACCAACTAGTGGAACAAATTTCACAGTTATCACCACTAGTGACGGCTATTGATGGTTACCTGTCCTCGAGTGAAACTGAGCAAGAAAGTAATGAAAGAGTACCTTCTATGTTAGTGCGCTCGGTAGCGACAGGTAGTGAAATGCGCTTTGCTGGCTTACCTATGGGGCATGAATTTACCTCGTTAGTGATGGCGCTATTACACAGCGGATCACATCCATTAAAAATTGATACTGAACAAATAGAGCAAGTACGTAATCTTGAAGGTGACTTTCTTTTTGAAACCTATATATCACTAAGTTGTCAGAATTGTCCTGATGTGGTGCAAGCGTTAAATATGATGGCAGCGATTAATCCAAATATAAAACACACCATGATTGATGGATCGTTATTTCAAACGGAAGTATTTGATCGAGATATAATGGCGGTTCCAAGTGTTTATTTAAATGGTGAGTCATTTAGCCAAGGTCGTGTCTCGTTATCGGATATTTTAAATAAAGTCGATAAAGGTGCCAGTACTCGTCAAAGAAAAATTTTAGAGGATAAAAAAACTTATGACTTTTTAGTTGTTGGTGGTGGTCCCGCAGGCGCAGCTGCTGCTATTTATGCGGCAAGAAAAGGTATCAATACCGGCTTGGTAGCAGACCAATTTGGCGGACAAGTTAGCGATACTATGGGTATTGAGAATTTTATTTCGGTGAAAGCCACCCAAGGACCAAAACTCGTTGCCAGTTTAGAGGAGCATGTTCGTGAGTATGATGTTGATATCATGAATAGCAATAAAGCCAGTAAAGTAAAACGTAACGAAGAAACCAGCTTAATTGAAGTCAGCCTAGAAAATGGTGCGGTATTAAAAAGTAAATCAGTAGTATTAGCAACTGGAGCACGCTGGCGTGAAATGAATGTACCAGGTGAACATGAGTATCGCGGTAAAGGGGTAGCTTATTGTCCTCATTGCGATGGACCTTTATTTAAAGGCAAATCAGTAGCTGTTATTGGCGGTGGTAATTCAGGCATCGAAGCTGCTATTGATTTAGCCGGTATTGTTGAACACGTAACTGTTTTAGAATTTGCTGATACGCTACGTTCTGATGATATTTTAGTAAGAAAAGCTAACTCATTAGCCAATATAACTATTATTACTAATGCCCAAACTACCGAGGTATTAGGTGATGGTAAACGCGTAACCAGTTTAAATTATACCGAGCGAAGTACTGGTGAACATTACACGTTAGCATTAGCCGGTATTTTTGTGCAAATAGGTTTGATACCAAACAGTGAGTTTTTACAAGGTGATATAGAGTTAACTAATCGCGGAGAGATTATTGTAGGTAGTAAAGGTGAAACATCAATTGCAGGTATATATGCGGCAGGTGATGTCACTGATAGTCCGTTTAAGCAAATTATCATTGCTATGGGCAGTGGCGCTAATGCCGCTTTAGGTGCTTTTGATTATCTTATTCGCCATGATGGATAATAGGACTCAGGTTATTTTCTAACAGCCATAGGCTACCGTATCAGTAATTTTCAATGAGATACTGTGATCAAGGAGTCGCTTAAATCGCTATTGAATTCAAATAGTATTTAAGCGGTGAATCATTATTTAGTAACTAGTCTTTTTGTTACTTCAACTAAGCAAACCGTTAATTGTTCAATATTTATAGGTTTGGCAAGGTACATAAAAACCTTATAAAGAGTGCTTTGTTTTTACTGCGCGAATCAATATCCGCAGTTAAGGTAAAATAGGTAAACCAGCATACTTAAAAATAGCTGTTATTTGTTGTGTCACTTGATATCCATCTAATATCTGTATCTTTTACTTTAATACCTATATGCGCTTTGTTATCGAAAATTTTAATTAAATCAGCAGTTATTGATACGCCACCACTTTGGGTAAACTTCATGGCATTATCACATAAGTTCATCAATATTTATTCAATATATGTTTTATCGCCAAGAAAATTGACAGTATTACGGCTTTTTTCTAATCAATCTAATAATCCTTATAAGTGATAGTATTTAATTCACGACCTTAAGGCTATATTTTTTCCATAGCGGATTTAAAATACCTTTTTTTCGCATCTGTTCAAGCAGTTGGTTGATATAGCTGATCGAGGGTTTACTCTTTTCACGCAATAAAATGGTATGTTGATATACTTGGTCGGGTTTGTTAGAAATCAGTAGTTTGCTTTTATCTTTGGGTGACAGGGAAAAATGATAATTCAAATACTCTTTTGATAAAACCGTAATATCGCCACGGTCATTAAGAATCAACTCAAGACTCTTTTTTTGGCTATCAGTTTGTAAAAAATAGAAATTACTTTCCAAATATTTCTGCTCGGCATGAAAACCGGCGAACTGATAGTGATAGCCTAAAACTCCAATCATGGCTTTGTTTTTAAAATCGGAGAAAAATTCTTGTCCTCTACCTGGTTTAGCTTGGGCGACATAAACCTCAGCACCCGAAACAAAAGCTTGCGAGACAGCGACTGGATATTTTTCCCACCCCCAGTTTTTACTTTCAAAGATCAACATGTCAAATTTTTCTTTTTCAAAGTCGCTATAACGACGTCTGGCGGTAGTGGGCACGGCTACAAAGTCATATTGCTGTTGAAATTGATTCATCGCAGCTATCATTTGAATGCTAATACCGGTGGCTTTATCAGAGATAAAAGCATAAGGAGGGTAATCATATATGCCAACTTTGACAATTTCAGCAGTGAAAGCACTGACAGAGAGTACATAACTAAAAAATATAGCGCACAGTCTCATTCGCCTATATCCTCATTCCATAGCTCGTATTTTTCTGCCATAAAGTGATTCATCATTTGAATCTCAACCCCTTTGGACCTAAGTAACGCTTCTTCACCCATAAAACTTTGATTTTCACTAATCACCACCTTGGGAATGCCATAGAGTAAAATAGCTCCGGTGCACATAGAGCATGGCGACAATGTGGTATAGATAATACTTTGTCTGTAAACGCTGGCAGGTTGACGACCGGCATTTTCTAATGCATCCATTTCACCATGCAAAGTAGGACTTCCTGTTTGAACCCTTCGATTGTGACCACGACCAATAATTTTCCATTATGAACCAACACAGACCTATGGGTATACCACCTTGAGTTAATCCAACTTTGGTCTCATCAATCGCTGCTCGCATAAACTTATCCATCAGTAAAGCCTCAATCCATTCAAAGTAGTACAATAGTAACATTTTATAAAAAAAGCACAAATTACGAAACAGGGAGCAAAATATAGTATTAAAAATATTTTTAGGATTATAATTTTAGTAGTAAAAATAGATAAAGTTGAGGGGCCAACATCATAGACGGCAAGCATTCTATAAAGCAGTTAACGCTATCTGAAACTTATAAAAATAATTATTGAATGTAGGTCTAGTTGCTGTGTTAAGTAGCCATTATCTTGTGATAGTGCTGTGGCTTTCTATTAATACGAGGATAGGACGATACAATATTTTAATAAAATAATGTAAAATTTATTGAAAAGTATGTCTGTAATATAAGCATAGGGCGTATTAATTGTTTGGGTACATTTACAAACTTTAATTGATCGACAAAGCTTATTAATACGTATTAATAATGATAATTGACTTAAATGTAGCGGGGTAGTATGAAAATATTAATAACAGGCGGTAGCGGTTTAATCGGCAGGCACTTTATCAACGCTTTTCAGCAACCGTATCAATTCACTGTATTAACGCGTAATAGTCAAAAGGCAAAAAAGCTTCTACCACAAGGAGTTGAATTTATTGAACAACTGCCAGAGCAGAACTACTTTGAGGTGATCATTAACCTTGCCGGTGAGCCTATTGTTGATAAGCGTTGGACTAGCGCACAAAAAGAAGCTATTTGTCAGAGTCGATGGCAAATCACCGAGCAAGTAGTAGAAATGATCGCACGTGCTACCACTAAACCAAGCTGCTTAATTAGCGGTTCAGCAATAGGTTATTATGGTGAAACGGGTGATAATTTAACACATGAAGATGCACAAGTCAGCCAATTTGACTTTGCTCATTCATTATGTAAAAAGTGGGAGGATATTGCGTTAAAGGCTGCCGAGTATTGTCGGGTAGTGTTATTACGTACTGGAGTCGTTTTAGCGAATGACGGTGGGGCATTAGACAAAATGCGCTTACCTTTTTCTTTAGGTTTAGGTGGTAAGCTTGGAAATGGTCAACAATATATGTCTTGGATTCATATCGAGGATATGATTCATGCTATTCAATTTTGTATGTTAACAGCAAGTATTCAGGGGGCGATTAATTGTACTTCGCCACAGGCATCAACCAATGTCGCATTTACCAAAGCATTAGGACGACAATTTCATCGTTCCACTTTTTTTAGTGTTCCAGAATTTATGCTCAAACTATTGATGGGTCAAGGGGCTGGGTTATTACTGACTAGCCAAAATATTTATCCACAAAAGTTACTCGAACAGGGCTTTGATTTCAATCATAGTAACCTTAAATATGCTCTTGCGGATTTACTTTAGTTTATATAGCTCCCAACTACTTAATTTTGTTAAAACTACGTTCATGAACAAGTCGATAAAGTATCGGTAATACCAATAGTGTCAGTAGTGTTGATGAGATAATACCGCCAATTACGACTGTTGCTAATGGGCGTTGAACTTCAGCGCCTGTGCCCATGTTGAGTGCCATAGGCACAAAACCTAAACCAGCGACCAATGCTGTCATCAATACTGGTCTTAGCCTGATCATGGCACCATCGACAATGGCAGTTAGCAGCTCAGTGCGTTCTTTACATAACTGCCTGATAAAGGACAGCATTACCAAGCCATTTAATACCGCTACCCCAGACAGCGCAATAAAGCCAACTCCGGCAGAAATCGAAAGCGGCATGTCGCGCAACCACAATGAAATTACGCCACCCGTGAGTGCTAATGGAATGCCAGTAAAAATGATAAGTGCATCTTTCACTGAACTAAAGGCCATTATTAACAGGACAAAAATTAAGGCGAGTGTTAGCGGTAATACAATAGTTAAGCGTTGACTGGCAGACTCTAGTTGTTCAAAGGTTCCGCCATATTCTAACCAATATCCCGCAGGGATCTCAACGTCACTATTAATTTTGGCTTTGACTTCGTTAACAAAACTACCCAGGTCTTTACCACGCACATTCGCCGTGACTACAATGCGCCTTTTGCCATTCTCTCTGCTTATTTGGTTGGGGGCTGGCGCAATATCAAGGGTGGCAACTTCAGATAAAGGTACATAGCCGCCAGTTGAGATTGCGATAGGCAGCTCAGCTAGTTTATTAACATTACGCCTGATTGTTTCAGGTAATCTAACCACTATATTAAAGCGGCGGTCACCTTCAAAAATTAGTCCTGCATTTTCTCCACCGATAGCGGTAGCGACAGTATCTTGTAACTCAGCTATGGTTAGACCATAACGAGCCAGTGCGACTCTTTTAGGTTTAATTGACAGCATAGGTAAACCAGTGACTTGCTCAACTTGAATATCACTGGCACCTTCAATTTTTTCAAGTACTTCGCGAATAGCATTGGCTAATGTTAATAATTGTTGCAGGTCATCACCGATGACTTTAATACCTAAATCAGCCCTTACTCCAGAAATTAGTTCATTAAAACGCATTTCAATCGGTTGAGTTAATTCGAAATTATTACCGGGAAGTGTAGATACTTTAGCCATGATATCGGCAGATAAACCACTATGGCTTAGGTTAGTATCTGGCCATTCATTACGTGGTTTTAACATAATAAAGGTATCAGCCACGTTGGGTGGCATAGGATCATTAGCAATTTCCGGCGTGCCTATTTTTGAGAATACATTAAGTACTTGTGGAAATTGACTGATGCTTTGCTCAAGTAATTTTTGCATTTCAACCGCTTGCTCTATGCCTGTGCCCGGAATGCGAATTGCCTGTAATAAAATATCCTCTTCGTTAAGTTGAGGAATAAACTCTGAGCCTAAGGTTGTCGCTAACCAAGCGCACAATATGACTAACAATGTTGCCAATGAAAGTACTAACCAACGTAGCTTCATGGCAATAAGTAACATAGGTTTATAAATTGATTTACTGACTTTTATTACTGGACTTTCTTTGTCACTAATATCGCCGGTCATAAACAGCGCAATAGCTGCGGGTACAAAAGTAACCGAAAATACTAAAGCGGATAACAAAGCAATAACGACAGTGGCTGCCATCGGCTGGAACATTTTCCCTTCAACACCAGTTAATGAAAACAACGGAATATAAACTACCGTAATAATGATCACACCAAATAAACTTGGTCTTATCACTTCATTGGTGGCTTGAAAAACCACATGCAGTCGATCTTTTAATGCCAGTCTAGCACCATTTTTACGTTGCGATTCTGCCAAGCGGCGGGTAGCGTTTTCCACAATGATTACTGCACCATCAACAATTAAACCAAAATCTAACGCGCCTAAGCTCATTAAGTTGGCCGACACGCCAGCTTGCACCATGCCTGTTATTGTCGCGAGCATAGTTAACGGAATGACTGCTGCGGTAATTAACGCGGCTCTCACATTGCCTAATAATAGCAATAACACCACTATCACCAATAAAGCGCCTTCAACGAGGTTCTTTTGTACGGTAGCAATAGCTTTATCCACTAAGGTGGTTCTATCATAAACAGCGGTTACATTAATACCTTGTGGTAAAGAGCGTTGTACTTGGGCAAGCCTTTCAGCGACAGCGAGTGATACTTCTCGGGCATTTTCACCCACTAACATCATGGCAGCACCGAGCACGGTTTCTTTACCTGCATGGGTTGCAGCGCCGGTGCGTAATGCTTTACCAATGGCAACTTCAGCAATATCGCTCACTTTGAGGGGTGAATTTTTGATATTCTTAATAACCACCTGCTCAATATCGGTAATAGTTTTAAGCTGTCCTGGCGATCTAACGGTTAGTTGTTGACCATTACTTTCAATATAACCAGCACCACGATTGCTATTATTGGCGGCTAATGCGGTGTGAATATCGGTAAAGGAGATGCCAAATTCCAGCATTTTTCTAGGTGAAGGAGTGATGTGATATTGCTTATCAAAACCGCCGATAGTGTTTACTTCGGTAACTCCTTTTACTAAAGCGAGTTGCGGCTTTATGATCCAATCCTGTATTTCCCTGAGGGCTATTGCATCATATAGGCTGCCATTCTCTTGTCTTGCATCAGTATTGGCATCAAGGGTATACATGAATATTTCGCCTAGACCCGTTGAAACGGGCCCCATTTCGGGCGATAAACCTGCAGGAAGCTTGCCCTTTATGGCATTAAGTCGCTCATTGATTAAACTACGGGCGAAATATAAATCGGTACCTTCATTAAAAACAACGGTGACTTGCGACAAACCATAACGTGACAATGAACGGGTATACGATAAGTTTGGTAAACCCGTTAAGGCCGTTTCAATGGTGTAGGTAATGCGTTGTTCAGTTTCTAGGGGAGAATAACCATCAGCATGGGTATTGATTTGTACCTGTACATTAGTGATATCAGGTACGGCATCAATAGGTAATTTTTGATAACTCCAATAACCTAGCCCCATGATCACTAGGGTTAAGATGATTATTAGCCAGCGCTTGGCAATCGAGAAACGTAAAAGTGATTCAATCATAATAATCCCCTAGTGGTGATGTTCAGCACTAGATTTCTCCAGTTCGGCTTTGAGTAGATAGCTGTTTTTCACAGCATAGATTTCGTTTTGCTTTAACCCAGACAATACTTGTGAAACTTGGCCGTCACTAAGGCCTAAATTAATAGCGCGTACTTCAAAGCCTTGTTCATTTTTAACGAAGATTACCTCTTTACCTTCCATTACTTGAATGGCACTGTTATCAATAATAAGAGGCACTGCTAACTTGTTAACAACAACGGATCCGACCAGTAAACTACCCACAGACCAATTACTCTGACTATTATCGAGAGGCACTCTGGCGATACTAAAAGGACTATTTTTTTGGCTATCTGTTCGACTAGGTAATAGCTGGCTGATCACTGAGTCAGCAAATTGATTTTCCATATTAATCCGTACTGATTGGCCTATAGCTATTTTTGATTGTTGTGTCGCAAATACCTGTAATTCAAGCCATAACTTTTGGTGGTCTTCAATGGTAATTAATACCTGTTCATTCGCTAATTCGCCTGGGTTAGCATTACGTTGCGTAATTACCCCTGAAATAGCAGCGTGAATGCTATAGCGCATTAAACTATTATTTGATTCGATTTCAGCAATAAGCTGACCTTTCTTCACCTTATCGCCGACATTCGCGCTAAGTAGCGTAATAATACCGGGAAAGCGTGCACGAACTTGACTCACTGCACTTGGCTCAGTTGTTGATGTACCATATAAGGTAAGGCGTTGCTTTATTTCGCCAGATGTTGCTGTTAACGAAGTAATATCGACAGTGTTTATCATCTCGGCTGAAATAACTATATGGCCTTCTTCGCTATGTTCATCCCCGTGCTCATCAGTATGATCATCACCGTGGTCATCTTTATGTTCATTTTTATGCTCGGTCTCATGACCATGTTCGTTGGCAGTATTGACACTTGTAGAGGCATTTTCTTTTACTGCTGGCTGTTTATCTGAATGACTGTCTGAATGTTTATCTACATGGGAAGTCGCATTACTCGTTAAGGAGAAAGACAGGGTAAATAACAAGGTACTCATCAATATAGAGTGCTTTATATTTTTAGCTAAAAAGTGACTATTCATTAAACTATCCTTGGGTAAAACGATTATTTTCATATGAGGCATGTTGTGAAGCTGGTAAGGGCTCGGCAATAAGTTGTTCTATGTCAGCACCAAAACGTAAAGCTGCGGATGCTGATTTAATTAATGCTCGCTTGGCAATCAGTAACTCTTGTCTCGCGCTTAAATAATCAAGATAACTATATAAACCACGCTGATAGGCAATTTTCGTTTCTGCTAGTGCTTCTTCAAGTAGAGGAATAATGGTATTTCTTAAACTATTAGTAGTATAAATCGCCTGTTTTCGACTGGAATAGGCTTGTTGTAATTGGTTATGTAAATTAAGTAAAGCAGTAACTTTTCTTGCTTGTACTTCATCTCGCTCTGCTTGGGCGGTAATAATAGCGCCGCTATTATTAGTTGAGCTAAACAGCGGCACACTAAAACCGGCAACGAGGGCAGTATCACCAATATCTTGCAATTGTTTTACCCCAAGCGTCCATTGTATATCGGTACTCGACTGGCTTTTTGCTAAACGTAATTGCGCACTCTTGAGTCGCTCTTCACTGGCAAAGGCGAGTAGGGCAGGATTTTTTTTTACTTTGGCGTAGAGTTGCTCAAAAGCGACATCGTCGGAGAAATAATATAAATCACCGGCAACCTGATTAAAATCGACCGAGCTTTCATTCCATAATAACGCTAGTGACAGCTTAGAATAAGAAAGTTGCTGTTGTTTTGCTGATAACCCTAAGCGGGTATTACCAACGGCGGCGAGGGCACGTTTTATTTCGGCTTTTGGCGTTGAGCCTGCTTTAGCACGCTTTTCAACGGCAACTAAAGTCTCTTCTGCCAGTAGCCTTGCTTCATTTACTAAGCTCAAACTGGCTTGAGCGCTAAGAACATCAATATAGCGACGTGTTACTTCAGCTAATAAACTTAAGGCGGCTATTTTACGTTCGGCGGTTAATTGTGCATTTCTATGAGTACCCAAATCACGACGTGCAGCACGCTTGTCGCCCATTTCAATGACGGACGATAAAGACACAGTGAATTCTGCGCCATCGAAGCCTTTTAACTGACCACTACCAGCGAAGTTTTCTGCTTCAAATCCTAACTGATAAGCGGGCGCTAAATCCTGAGTTTGTTGTTGACCATTAAGAGATTTTTGGCGCACAGTAAACACTTTAAAAGCGGGGGTTTCTTTTAGCGCACGTTGAATGGCTGAAGCCAGGGTTAAGGTATTTTCTCCGG
>CAJWZC010000055.1 GCA_913049915.1 uncultured Colwellia sp. | reverse complement strand
CAGGTTTAATCAGGTTATTAATAGCTAGACTACTAATATTAATAAGAATATAAAAACACAATGCTTATGAATTTATTCAGTGACATCTTATCAAGTTCTAATATTACAAATTATATAGTGGCTGGACATCAAGCGCAAGGGGGATTAAGCATTATCAATAGAAAAGTCTATTTTTAACGATATCAATCATAATAATTACGTAAAAATATTTGCTAAACATATTTTACAATACGTTAGTATTACCCTAAAATACATATGTTATGGCATAAAGAAATAAGCACGGATGTAACCGCTATGTCTTTGCCACTTGATAAGATTTAAAACGGAGTATTTAATTTCATCATGTATAAATTTTCTAAGTTATTTATTAAAAATATATTGTTTGCGTTAATTTTTATAACCGCTTTAGCAGGAATTACTTTTTTATTGCTAAGTTCTTATATCAATCAGCAAACCCTAGCACAGCAAAAAAAAATACAAACTATTAGTCAACAATTTGTAGCTAATGATACTCTTGTGCAAGAGTTGGCAACTAAATTAGCAGTCATCATGCATGCTGGGACAGATTATCAAACATTAATGATAAGAAGTAATTCGCAAATTTATGTAAGCTATCAAAATAACCAACCTCATGTTATTAATTCTTTATTAGCAAAGCGTAAAACAATTTCAATCGAAAATTTAAATATACAAGTTCAATATCAATTAAACTTTATTAATATAATTAATTTTCTTACTAAATTATTTATCTGCATTATTGCACTATCAATTATCTTTGTTTTTATTTCAGCACGATTAAATTATAAATTACAATTCACTATCTTTCGGATAATCAGTAAACAAATTAGTAACGAGCTATCCAAAATTAATGATTCTGACTTTATCACTAAAGAAGACAGTCATGAAAAACTACTGAATATTCCCGCTTTAGAAGAAGGTATTGCTGAAATCAAATCAATGATGACAACGCAGTTTAAAAATACTACCAATTTAGAGATTAAAGCTCATGTCGATAGCTTAACCGGTATTGAGAACCGGAATCGATTTGTTCAATTTTATGAAAATCAAATTATACAAGATAGTCCACTTAAATTCGGCGTTATTCTTATTACTCGTTGCTCTGAATTACAAACGATAAACCAAGTACATGGTTATAACTCTGGCGACAATTACATTATAAAAATTGCCGATATAATAAAAAGTACTTTAGCGACGAGGCCAACAGGAAAACTTTTTCGTTTAAATAGTTCTGACTTTGCCACTATACTACCAAATGAACAGCTGAAAGAAGCTGAACACTATGCCAGTGAATTAACACTTAAATTTAATGACTACCAGCAAACTAGTGAATTAGATTCTATCGCTTTTACTGGCTTGGTGTATTTCGATAAATCAAAACCACTAGGTGAGCTATTAGCTTTGGCTGATACTGGTGTAAGTGTCGCACAAACACAAAAATCAAATTCATGGTATGCGCAGAAAGATATTGATATTTTAACGGATAATAGCTCTAACTTTGGCAGTCAAAATTGGCGACATGAAATCGACAGCGTAATAGATGCTCGTCGAGTAACCTTATTATTACAACCTATACAACCCACCGGTCGTAATAATAGAGTATATAGTGAAGTCTTAGCACGTTTCCTCAATGCTAACGATGATATGTTACCTACCGCCACTTTTATTGCTATGGCAGAAAAACTCGATAAAATCACTGAAGTTGATCGACTTATTATTGAGACCGTAATTAAAGAAATAACTACTAAAAACATGCTAGAAAGTAATTATGGTATTAATATTAGTCCTCGAAGTATTAATGATGAGCATTTTATGATTTGGTTAGAGCGTAAGTTACTACGTGAGCCGAATGCTTCGCCTCGATTAGTATTTGAAATATCAGAATTAGGTATGCAACAAAACATAAAGACAGCTAAACGCGTAGTTGACATGTTGCACCGTGTTGGTTCAAGAGTGACTATAGAACGGTTTGGTGTTGGCTTAACATCATTTAAGTTTTTTAGGGGTTTAACACCTGATTATATTAAAATGGACAGTTCTTATACCCGTGACATTGATGATGATAAAAACAATCAATACTTCTTACGCTTAATGGTTGATTTAGCTCATAGACTTGGTATTAGTGTCTTAGCCGAAAGTGTCGAAAGCCAAGAAGAAAAACACACCTTAGAAAAATTATTTATAGATGGTTGTCAGGGTTATTATATTGGCAAACCTACTAAGCTATAATTAATATTATTATATATAACGTACCAAGCCGAATGTATTCAAGCATTCGGTTTTTTTATAGAAGTAATATTTGTCATTTCAAAGCAAGGAAAATGTATAAAAGCGTAATACCCTTACTACCGGTGTGTTGTTAAATAAACTAAAAACACGGATAATAGCACTACTATCTATAATAAATAACCAAATGACCCTTAAAGTAAATGACTGATTACCTGTTACTACTCGTTGGCACTATACTCGTAAATAACTTTGTTCTAGTGCAATTTCTTGGCCTATGCCCGTTCATGGGTGTTTCGTCACGTACTGAAACCGCTATCGGTATGTCCTTCGCCACTGTTTTTGTGATGACGTTGGCTTCCCTGCTAAGTTATTTAGTTACCACTTATCTACTTGTTCCCCTGAACCTTGAATATCTTACTACCATGAGTTTTATTTTAGTGATAGCAGTTGTTGTGCAATTCACTGAAATGGTTGTTCATAAAACTAGTGCAAGCCTGTACCGTTTATTAGGTATTTTCTTGCCACTTATCACCACAAACTGTGCGGTTTTAGGTGTTGCGTTACTCAATCTAAGATTACAACATGGCTTTTTCGAATCAATTATATATGGCTTTGGTGCCGCATTAGGTTTTTCCTTAGTCTTGGTGATGTTTTCCGCCATGCGTGAAAAATTAGCTAATGCTGATGTGCCTACCCCTTTTAAAGGTACGGCTATAGCTATGATAACCGCTGGTTTAATGTCTTTAGCTTTCCTTGGGTTTAGCGGTTTGGTGAAAATTTAACATGAATATCCTTCTTGCTATCCTTGTATTGGGCAGTATTGCTGCTGTGTTTGGTGCCCTACTCGGTTTTGCCTCGGTACGCTTTAAAGTAGACGCCGATCCTATTGTCGAACAACTTGATGCGCTACTTCCTCAAACACAGTGTGGTCAGTGTGGTTACCCTGGTTGTAAACCCTACGCCCAGGCAGTTGCTGATGGTGAAGCGATCAATAAGTGTGCTCCTGGTGGCGAAGATACTATCAAGAAAATAGCAGATTTAATGGGGGTAGAAGTTCAGCCAATTGATGAAAGCCATGTTAAAGGTAATATTGCACAAAGTAATAGACCTAAAGTAGCCTTTGTTATTGAAGAAGATTGTATTGGTTGTACAAAGTGTATTCAGGCTTGCCCTGTTGATGCAATTATTGGTGCAGCAAAGCAAATGCATACCATTATTGTAGATGAGTGCACGGGTTGTGACTTATGTGTTGCACCTTGTCCTGTAGATTGTATTGAAATGCGTGAGTTGCCAGAGACTATTCATAATTGGCAATGGGATTTAACCAGTATTCCAGTAACACAACTGGATTAGGAGAGTATGGTGGAATCAGTAGTAGAACGTATCACCCGTGGTCATTTTTGGGATTTCCATGGTGGCATTCATCCCCCTGAACAAAAATTTCTAACTTCAAACAAGCCAATAAAACAGCTTTCTTTACCAAAACAGTTAATTATACCACTGCAACAGCATATCGGCCAAGAAGGTGATTTACTGGTTAGTATTGGTGAACACGTATTAAAGGGACAAGCCCTAACGCTAAGCACTAACCCAATGGTAGTGCCGATTCACGCACCGACAAGTGGTACTATCAGTGCGATAAAAATGTCAGTCATTGCTCACCCTTCAGGCTTGAGCCAATTATGTATTATTTTCGATGTTGATGGTGACGATAGATGGCGTAAAAGAGAGGTTTGTCACGATATAGAATTACTTGCTAATCATCAGATAATTGAAAAGATTGCTAATGCAGGTATTGCGGGTATGGGCGGCGCAGGTTTCCCAACCCATATAAAAGTAAATAGCAAGGTGAGCAGTAAACCCGACATTAACTTCCTTATCATCAATGGCGTAGAGTGTGAACCCTACATCACTGCTGATGACTTGTTAATGATGGAACAAAGTAACGCTATTGTAGATGGTATCAAAATTCTTGATAAACTATTAACTCCAGCTTTCATTTTCATTGCCATAGAAAATAATAAACCTAAAGCAATTAAGGCGTTACAACAAGCTACTGCAAAGATTGAAAAGATAAAAGTCTGCGTTGTGCCGACTAAATACCCTGCCGGTGGCGAAAAGCAGCTGATTCAAATTTTAACTGGTAAAGAAGTTACATCTGGCCAACTACCTATTCACGCTGGCATTGTTATGCAAAACGTTGCTACCTGTTTTGCCATAAATGAAGCCGTTAGGCACGACACACCACTTATTCGTCGTGTTGTGACGGTAACTGGACAAGCGTTAGACAAGCCACAGAATGTATGGGCATTAATTGGTACACCAATAAATTTCTTACTTGAACAGTGTAGTGTGCAACACATTAAAAATGAAAAGCAGCCAGTGATCATGGGGGGCCCTATGATGGGCTTTAGTGTATCTAGTGAATTAGTACCTGTTGTCAAAACAAGTAACTGTATTTTGGTACCCAGTAAAGTTGAAATGCCAAGTGCTTTTGAAAAAGAAAGTAAAGAGGTTGAATGTATTCGTTGTGGTCAATGTAGCGATGTTTGCCCTAGTCAATTATTGCCGCAAGAATTACAATGGAGCGCAAAAGCTAAAGATCACGCGCAATTAAAAAAGCTAAATTTAAGTGATTGTATCGATTGTGGAGCCTGCGCCTATGTTTGTCCTAGCCAAATTCCGCTAGTTCATTACTACCGTATTGCAAAAGCTGAAATACTTGAGCAACAACAATTAGATTTAAAAGCAGAAAAAGCTAAAACACGTTTTGAAGCCCGTAAATTACGCTTAGAAAAAGAAAAAGTAGCTCGACATGAGAAGCAGAAAAAAGCAGCTGCCGCGCGTAAAGCAGCCATGAATAAAGCAACACCTGAAGCAACTGGCGCTAAATCAGCGGTTGCCGCAGCGCTAGCGCGTGTAAAAGCGAAAAAAGCCTCAAAAGATCAAGTTCAAGAACAAACCAATACACCTGATTCACAAACTAATTTATCTAGCGATGTCGCTGATGATCAGAAATCTCAAGTATCAGCGGCGATAGCACGAGCGAAAGCGAAGAAGAAACTTAAAGCAGAAGCCACTAATACATTATCAAGTGATAATAATGATGCAAACAAAATAGTCGACGCTTTAGAAACAAAATCGACAGTTACTCTACAAGCGAGTGTAGATGATAAAAAGGCTAAAATAGCGGTAGCGATTGCTAAAGCTAAAGCAAAGAAGCTCAATAAAACTAATGATGCTGCTGCTGACACTAATAAAGTTACCAAACACACATTGGCTGTAAACATGGATGCAAAAAAGGTAGTAAATATCGAGGATAAAAAAGTAAAAATAGCTGCTGCTATCGCTAAAGTAAAAAGTAAAGCCTTAGCTAAGGCTAATAAGGTAAATAAAGAGACAGACGACACGAGTAGGATAAATTATCCTGTTACAAATAACGAAACACAATCAAAGTATAAGCCCGCTGAGTTGGTACAAACGGAGCAAGAAGATATTGCAGTAAGTGATAGTACTGGTAACAGTAAAAACAAAAATATTACCGAAAGCAAGCCGATTATATCAATAGATAAAAAGGCAAAAATTATCGCTGCGATTGCTAAAGCAAAAGCGAAAAACAAACTAAAAGAGATCAGTTTAGTTGAAAAGAATAATCCGGATAATGTATAAAAAATGAGTAAAGAAATAAATCGAATAGAATTTTATCAGCGAAACAACCCGACGAGTCGACATAAATAATGGCATTTTGGATAGCAAGTTCACCACATAACCATAATCACACAAAAACACCTAATTTAATGCGTTTGGTGATGTATGCAACCTTACCTGGCGTTTTAGCTCAGTGGTATTTCTTTGGCTGGGGTAATTTAATTCATATTAGCTTAGCAATGGCCACAGCGCTTATTTGTGAATTTACTGTATTGTCACTGCGTAAAAAACCTATTTCGCATGAATTATTTGATGGTAGTGCATTATTAGCCGCCTTATTAATCGGCATATGTTTACCTGCATTAGCTCCTTGGTGGATTTCTGTTATTGGAACAATATTTGCCATAGTCATCGCTAAACAGCTTTATGGTGGCCTTGGTCATAATCCATTTAACCCAGCTATGGCTGGGTATGTCATGTTACTGGTATCTTTTCCTTTGCAAATGACACTTTGGCAACCACCACTCTCGTTAGTGGCAGTTGATCTAAACTTTACAAATACTTTATACACTATTTTAACTGGGTTTAGTGTTGAAGGTTATTCAGTAGAACAAATACGTACTAGTATTGATGGCCTCACTATGGCAACGCCACTGGATACTTTAAAAACTAATACTAGCTTGGGTTTAACTGTATTTGAAAGTATTAAAAATCCTATTTTCGGTGATAATTTTGCTTTAGGTTGGGAATGGATAAACGCTGGCTTTTTATTAGGTGGTTTATTCCTCATTGCTAAAAAAGCAATTCCTTGGCAAACACCAATTAGCTTTCTATTAAGTTTATTTATTTGCTCTTTTATCGGCTATAGCCTGAGTCCTGACAGTAGCGCTTCAACTATGTTCCACTGGTTTTCAGGTGCTACTATGTTAGGTGCCTTTTTCATTCTAACCGACCCAGTAAGCGGTGCTACTAGTAATAAAGGCCGCATCATTGTAGGTTTACTTGCGGGGTTATTGGTTTACTTGATACGTACTGCAGGTGGTTACCCTGACGGTGTCGCTTTTGCTGTTTTATTATGTAACATGTCTGCTCCACTAATCGATCAATATACTCGCCCCCGCACTTATGGTCACCTCAAGGGAGATAAGTGATGTCTGATAAAATTGATACTACACAAACAAAGTCTGAGCATAAAAAGTCTCAGCTTACTATGGCGGTATCTAAAAATACCAAGATTCTTGCGCTCTTCGCTATTGCTTGTACTTTGGCTGTTAGTCTAGTCAGTGAACTAACTAGAGACCGTATAAAGATTCAAGAACAGCAACAACTCTTAAGAACATTACATAGCATTATTGAACCAAGTCGCTATGACAACGACATTGCTAATGACTGTATTATGATAACGGCCCCTGAACTAGGCTCTAATAACGTTAAAACTGCCTATATTGCAAAAAAATCAGGTCAAGTCGTTGCCGTTGCTATGACAAGTACCGCGCCACGAGGCTACAATGGTAATATAGATTTTATTATGGCTATCAATATTGACGGAACCGTTAGTGGTGTTCGAGTACTAAAGCATCAAGAAACACCTGGTTTAGGTGACAAAGTTGAAATAAGAAAGAGTAATTGGATTAACAGCTTTACCGATAAAAAAATGCTTTCAGAAAGCGATAGTCGCTGGGCAGTAAGTAAAGACAACGGTATGTTTGATCAGTTTACCGGTGCAACCATTACACCACGTGCATTAGTACAAGGCGTTAAAAACACGTTAAACTACTTTAACTCAAATAAATCGATATTATTAGCTACCCCGAATGCTTGTGGTAAAGCCGTTTTAGCATCAACAGCTACCACAAAACTACTAATTAACGAGACTGCTAATGAGTAATGAAATAGCACCACAAAGCAGTAATGAAACTGAACTTACTGACAAGGCTGACGAACAGGCAGCGGTCAAGGCTAAACTTAAAGCTGAATATAAAGAATTAGCCATACAAGGGTTATGGAAAAATAATCCTGGTTTAGTGCAATTGCTTGGCTTATGCCCGTTACTAGCGGTAACTTCTACCGTTACTAATGCCTTAGGTCTTGGCTTAGCAACACTGTTGGTAATCATCTGCTCAAATGCAACCGTATCAGCAATCCGCCATTGGGTACCTAAAGAAATTCGTATCCCGATTTTTGTGTTAATCATTGCTGCCTTTGTAACTTGTGTACAGTTACTAATGAACGCTTTTACCTATGGAATTTATCAATCTTTAGGTATTTTCCTGCCTTTAATTGTAACTAACTGCGCTATTATTGGTAGAGCCGAAGCCTATGCATCAAAAAATCCAGTTAAACAATCAGCCTTTGACGGACTAATGATGGGACTAGGTTTTGCCATAATATTACTTTTATTAGGTGTAATAAGGGAGATACTCGGACAAGGTACCCTTTTTGATGGCGCAAACTTATTATTTGGCGAATGGGCTAGTGTGCTTCGAATTGAAGTTATGCAACTTGATAGCCAATTTTTATTAGCTATATTGCCCCCAGGAGCATTTATTGCTATGGGTATTTTAATTGCCCTTAAAAATGCTATAGATAATTATATAAAAAATAAAAAAGTAGTCGATACAGAGCAAGTGATTGAAAGAGTTCGGGTGAACTTTGACTCTTAAATATACTATTTTTATCAAGTTTTTTTCTAATAAAAATAGTAAGGTTCAATAAAGCCAGAATACGTACCCACTGTTCTAACAAGAAAAGAAAAGTAGAGCCATGAATAAAGACAAACGTATAGAGATTTTAACGCGCTTTCATAACAATAACCCTACGCCAATTACTGAGTTAAACTATTCTAGCCCATTTGAATTACTCATTGCCGTATTATTATCAGCACAAGCTACTGATGTTAGTGTTAACAAAGCCACTGATAAACTCTATCCAGTAGCGAATACACCACAAGCCATACTAGATTTAGGTCTTGATGGACTGAAAAGTTACATCAAAACTATTGGTTTGTTCAATACCAAAGCAGTAAATACTATTAAAACATGTCAAATGTTAGTTGATTTACATAGTGGTGAAGTACCTGAGAACAGGGCTGCGTTAGAAGCACTACCAGGTGTTGGACGTAAAACCGCTAACGTTGTGTTAAATACCGCTTTTGGCTGGTTAAAAGACAATGAAGGTAACTATTTTTTAGCGGTAGATACTCATATCTACCGACTTGCTAACCGTACTAAATATGCGCCAGGTAAAACGGTCGATCACGTTGAGGCTAATATAATAAAACTAACGCCAAGAAAAACAGAATTTATGTTTAACTTACACCATTGGTTTATATTACATGGACGTTATACCTGTACAGCTAAAAAACCAAAGTGTGGCTCGTGTATCATCGAGGATTTATGTGAATACGATGTCAAAGAAGAATAGTAACTCAGTGGATACATTTACATCTTAAATTACGCTTACAAAAAGAGAGTTTTATGAAGTTTTTACATACCATGGTACGTGTACGTGATTTAGCCCTATCGCTTGATTTTTACATCAACAAACTTGGTTTAATTGAAACAAGACGTAGTGAAGTACCCGCTGGTAAGTTTACCCTCGTTTATTTAGCGACTGAAATAGGTGGTCCTGAAGTTGAACTGACACACAACTGGGATTCGACTGAAGATTATAGTGCAGGTCGTAGTTTTGGCCATTTAGCCTTTGAAGTTGATAATATTTATCAAACATGTCAAAAGCTTAAAGACGCTGGCATTATTATTAACAGACCGCCTCGCTGCGGTCATATGGCCTTTGTTAACTCACCTGATGGTATAGCAATAGAGTTATTACAAAAAAATAGTGCTCTAGCGCCGCAAGAGCCTTGGTTAAGTATGCAGAACAGTGGCTCTTGGTAAATCAAATAGTTACTCTTTGGTAATACAAAAAAGCCTGCTACTGATATACATCAATGGCGGACTTTTCATTTATATTATTGCTATTTCAACTTAGCATACAGCTACTGCTGCAACGCCTCTTTTAGTGCTGCTAAACATAAGGTGACATTTTCATTTCGTGCGGCATAACCCATTAAACCGATACGCCACGCTTTCCCAGCGAAAGCACCTAAACCTGCGCCAATCTCTAAGTTATATTCATTTAATAAAAACTGGCGAACTTTAGCATCATCAATACCTGCTGGAATATATACAGCATTAAGCTGCGGTAATCGCTCGTCTGCTGGCACAATAAAATCTAAACCTAATTCACCTAAACCGACACGTAATTTATCATGCATGGTTTTATGTCGAGCCCAGCTACTTTCTAAGCCCTCATTTTGTAGCATCACTAATGATTCATGTAGGGCATATAAAGAGTTAACTGGTGCGGTATGGTGATAACTACGTTTACCTTCTCCTGACCAATAGCCCATAACAAGGGATTGATCCAAAAACCAACTTTGTACCGCAATACCACGATTTTGAATAACCTCAGCGGCTTTATCGCTAAAACTTACTGGTGATAACCCAGGTACACAAGATAAACATTTTTGGCTACCTGAATACACAGCATCAATTTGCCACTCATCAACACGCAACTCAACACCGCCTAATGAAGTTACAGCATCAACAATCGTTAAACAGTCGTGTTGTTTGGCGATAGCACATAAAGCTTTCGCATCAGATAACGCCCCAGTAGACGTTTCAGCATGAACAAAAGCAACAAAATTTGCTTGTAGGTTAGCTTTAAGTGCATCTTCCAAGGTTTTAGGATCAACTGCTCTACCCCATTCTCCCTCAACAGCGACTAATTTGGCACCAATTCGTTTTACATTTTCAATCATACGCATGCCAAAGACACCGTTAACACAAACAACCACGGTATCATCAGGGGTAATTAAGTTAACAAAACACGCTTCCATACCAGCAGAGCCAGGAGCCGAAACCGCCATAGTGAACTTGTTTTTCGTTTGAAATGCATATTGCAGCAACTCTTTCACTTCATCCATCATAGCAACAAAACAAGGGTCTAAATGCCCTATGGTCGGTCTTGCTAAGGCAGATAAAACACGAGGACTAACATCTGATGGACCCGGTCCCATCAAAGTACGTTGTGGCGGAAAAAAAGATTGAATTGTCATGTGAGCCTCTTACAAAATGAAGGATAAAATAATCAGTATTATTTCAGTGACTTTATCATGCTTTAAATCTCATCATAAGTAGAATTAATTCCCATTATCCTAGTTATTCACTTGATCAATACCGCCTATTTCTATTCGACTCGATAACTTCTTCTTACTTAATTTTGGCAAGCTTTTGCAAGTTAGCAACATACTGTTATGATACTGCCATTATTTATCACCTCTAAGACCACATGGCCCTTAAAGCAACTATATACAAAGCCAATATCGAACTAGCCGATATGGATCGTAATTATTACGACAGCTTGCAACTTACCGTTGCTCAACACCCATCAGAAACACCGCAACGATTAATGGTACGTTTAATTGCTTACATTCTTAATGCCCACGAAGATTTACAGTTTGGTAAAGGAGTTAGTGATGAAAGTGAAGCGGCTATTTGGCAAATTAATTATAGCAGTGAAATAAACCTGTGGATTGAACTTGGTCAGTTAGATGAAAAACGCCTCAAAAAAGCCTGTAACCAAGCCAAAGCGGTAAAGCTTTATTGTTATGGTAGTAGCGTAAATACTTGGTGGTCCCAAGCTGAACAAAATCTTAATAAATTTGAGCGTCTGAGCATAGAACAATTCGACACCAGTACTTGTGATGCATTAGTTAAGTTGCTTACCCGTAATATGGAATTTCAGTGTAGTATTCAAGACGGTCAGTTATGGTTAACGTCAGGTGACGAAACCTTATTAATTGAAACAACAAAACTCAAGTAAGAGGCCTGCCCTTCAGGACAAACAAATGACTAAAAAAGCTAAATTAATATCTAACACACGTTTAAAACCAGTAGTATTAGCAACAACACTAACATTAATCGCGCTAGCCAGCTTGTCTTTAACCAGCTGTAGCAATATGGACTTAGGCCAAGATAGTAAGAAGTCAAACGCTACTGCTGATGCTAAACCTACACTTGATAGCACCATAACGTTAGCGCAAATTACTAAAGATGTTACCTATTTAGCTAGTGATGAATTGAAAGGTAGAGATAACTTTAGCCTTGATATTCGCCAAGCTGCCAACTTTATTGCTAAACGCTTTAACGAAGTAGGTCTTACGCCAGCACAAAGCGCGCCCAACTTTAAACAACACTATGCGGTACAACGAATTACGCCTAATACACTTACTGTTGAAATAAATGGTCAAGTGATTTCAAACGAATCGTTATCGATGGCAACTACAAGGACTGATTTTTCATGGAACAGTCGTTCTCAGGAAAGTAATCAGTCAGTCACTAGTCACCCAGTAAAGGTTGTAATGATTGGTGAAAACGACAATATGCGTAAATCACTGCGTGAGTTAAATAACCAAGGCGGTCAGCATTTAGTCTTACTTCACCCAACACATGAAAAAAGCTTTAAACGCTATCAAGGCTACTTTGCTCAAGGCTTAACTAAACTTGTTAACAAAAAGACCACTGAACAAGGTGGTGTTATCGTTATTGCGTTAACTGACATTAGCAAAGTAAAAACATTTAACATCAAAGGCAACGCCAAGGTTATCGATACAACCTTAAGTAATGTGGTCGGTATTTTACCGGGTAAAAGTAAAGCTAACGAAATTGTACTTTACTCAGCTCATTATGATCATTTAGGTGTTAAATCGAGCCTTGATGAAACACCTAACAGTAAAGTAAAGAAAACCAGTAAGATTTTTAATGGTGCTGATGATGATGCTTCAGGCGTTTCAGCCATTATCAACTTAGCGAATCACTTTGCTAAAACAGGTAATAATGAAAGAACCTTAATGTTTGCAGCATTTAGCGCCGAAGAAATTGGTGGTTTTGGCTCGCGTCATTTCTCTACTCATGTAGAGCCAACAACCATAACAGCCATGATTAACATTGAAATGATCGGCAAACCCGCTCTGTTTGGTGATGGTACTGTTTGGATGACGGGTATGGATCGTTCAAACTTAGGTGAACAACTAAACCAAGCATTAGCGCCACAAAACCTTAAGGTTTATGCTGACCCTTACCCTGAACAAAACCTATTCTATCGTTCAGATAATGCAACATTAGCAAGATTGGGTGTGCCTGCTCATAGTTTCAGTAGTACGCAACTTGATAAAGACCAACATTACCATCAAGTGACTGATGATATTAATAGCTTGAACTTACCCTCAATGTTACAAGTGATAAAAATGCTCGCAATAGCGACCACACCATTGGTTGATGGTTCTATTACGCCATCACGTATTGACCCGAACAAAGTAAAACGTAACGGTCTTATTTACTAGGCTTTATTATTAGATATGTTACTCAGTTCATTTGGTAAGTTATTTATTTACTGACTGACTGACTGACTGACTGAATACGAAAATAATGATTGTCGCTGCTAAGCTCAAATGAATGCGCTAAGCGGCAATCACCTCTAACGGACAGCGCAATTGATATTCCAAACGAGTTTTCTTCTCTACTTGAAATCCATGACGTAAATACAAACCTCGCGCTGGATTTTTTAATAAAACATTTAGGGTGATCGGTAAGCATAACTGCAAAGCACGCTTTTTTACCACCGTAATGACCTTACTACCAATACCTTTACCCTGATATTTAGGCATAATTTGAATCTGCCTAATATGTAAGCTTTTATGGGTGTTATTAAGGGCAACTACACCCATTTTCACTAAGCCAATAGGTTTACGGTCAGCTAAAATAATATGACTTTCATAAAATTTTTCTTTAATCCGGACTAAGTGCTGCTCGTCTGTCATACGAATACCTGCCGCGAGCAAATGCTGAGTCATAGTTTTCCTGCGTAACTCCAACAAAAAGTCGATGTCTGTATTTTTAACTTTTCGAAAGCCGACAGTAAATTTCATTTACGGGTTTTCCATGTACGTTTTGATAACTAAGTTTACTTCTTTTCACAGGATCACGACAACTGTTGGTCGTAATTTTATAACAATCTGTCGAACTTTCATTGAATTAGCAACATACATTGAGGCACACTAGACATAATATGAATCAGAAGAGAAAAGTATGATATTTAAAAAATCCCTATTAGTCGTTGCTGTCGCAGCAGCTTTGCTTAGTGCTTGTTCAGAAGATAAAGCTGCACATCAACATAACAACCAACCAACTGGTCCAGCTAATGAAGCGACTGTTAATACAACAACGCCCTCAGAGCAAGCCAATGCGTTATTTGATACTATTTTTAAAGAAGGGGTTGCACGTAACCCGGTTAGACAAACGTATTTAGGTATTAAAACAGATTACGACAAATGGAATGACTTCTCAGAAGAAAATTCAGCTAAAGAACTCGCTATTGCTAAAGAAAACCTAGTGCTAATTCAAAGTATTGACGTTAATACACTGGATGCGCAAACTCAAATAAGCCATAGCTTATTCATTCAAAATTTAGAAAATCATATTGCCGATTATAAATGGCGCTTTCACAATTACCCAGTTAATCAAATGTATGGCACACATTCACAAATACCTGCCTTTTTAATTAACCAACACTCAATAGGTAACGTTAAAGAAGCCGAAGATTATATTGCCCGTGTTCACGGTGCTCAAAAATTACTAGAGCAACTTGTTGTTCAGCTTAAATTACGCGAAGAAAAAGGTATTATAGCCCCTAAATTTGTTTTTCCTCATGTTATTAGAGACTCAAAGAACATTCTAGTTGGCGTTCCATTTGACGATACGCCTAACAGTACCATTTTTGCCGACTTCTCCCGTAAGGTTAATAAACTTAGTATCACCGATGCAGAAAAATCTGTCTTAATTACTGATGTAAAAGCAGCACTCATAAACAGTTTAAAACCTGGTTACGAGCAATTAGTGACTTACTTAGCAGCTCTTGAGCAAAAAGCAGACACGCGCGATGGTGCTTGGAAATTCCCTGACGGTGAAGCCTTTTACAATAATGCCTTAAAACGAACCACCACAACTGATTTAACTGCAGAGGAGATTCACTCGCTTGGCTTAAGTGAAGTATCACGTATACATAATGAAATGCGTGTTATCCAAGAAAAAGTTGGTTTTGACGGCAGTCTTAATGACTTTTTTGACTTCATGCGTAACGACAAGCAGTTTTACTACCCAGCTACCGATGAAGGAAAGCAGCGTTATTTAGATGAAGCAGTAGCACTAATAGATGATATGAAAGGTCGTTTGGACAGCTTATTTTTAACCAAGCCAAAAGCGGAATTAAAGGTTAAAGCTGTTGAAGGATTTAGGGAGAAATCTGCCGGCAAAGCCTTTTATCAGAGCCCTGCTCCAGACGGTTCTCGTCCAGGTATTTATTATGCAAACCTTTATGATATGGAAGCGATGCCTAATTATCAAATGGCCGCATTAGCATACCACGAAGGTATTCCTGGTCATCATATGCAATTAGCAATTAAACAAGAATTAATAGGCATTCCAATGTTCCGTAAGTTTGGCGGCTATACGGCTCACACTGAAGGTTGGGGTCTTTACAGTGAAATGATCCCTAAAGAGATTGGCTTATACCAAGACCCATATTCTGACTTTGGTCGCTTAGCAATGGAATTATGGCGTGCATGTCGTTTAGTGGTTGATACCGGTGTGCACACTCAAAAATGGACACTGGATCAAGGTATTGAGTACTACACTAGTAATACACCAAATGCCGTATCTGATGCTGTGAAAATGGTAGAGCGCCACGTGGTAATGCCGTCACAAGCGACAGCTTACAAAATTGGTATGAACAAAATCATTGAATTACGTGAACATGCCAAAGTCCAGTTAGGCGATAAGTTTGATATTCGTGAGTTTCATGACGTAGTTTTAAAAAATGGACCCGTACCATTAAACGTATTAACTCATTTGGTGGATAGCTATATCACTCAAAAAAAAGTATAGCAACTTTGAGTTTACGCAATAAATAACTTAATAACTGATTATCTCTATTTAAAACCGCACCTTTGGCTGCGGTTTTTTATTATGGCTAGGAACTATTGATCTTTCGATATTTTTACAGTGGTTTGTTAGATATTTATACAAGACATGGCATTTGTAATGTAGTTATTCCAAATAAAAAGGCGATAACGCTGTAATAATAACCAATAAACTCTGTCCGAAGGATTTGGCTAAAAACGTTTTACTCTTTATTGAGCAGTCTTTGCTTAGGATGACTAGGCTGCACACTAGATGCCTCGATTAAAACGTTTTATTTCGAACGAAATTTAACCGTGAAAGTGCAGGAGCCCCTTGTAGTTAATCAATTAAACTATTTATTTAAAACTAAAATGAAACAGCAAATACAGTGGTAATAAAGCGTATCAATTTCACTAATCAGTAATTTTCTAGCTGTCGTTATAAGGAGAAATTTTTGCTTTGTTAACTGGGTATTTAACCCAACTTGATTAGGTATATGATTCCCATCAATGATCGGTGCGTTTGGCTAACGTTAACGATTTAAAGACGAAAAAGAGCTTTATAGATAGACGACACTCCTATAGATGTATAAAATAATTACTAAAAAGGAAGTCTAAAATGTCTACATTTATAAAATTATTTTTCTCCTTATTATTAATCTATGTGGCTTATCTGCAGCTTAATGATCCCGATCCTTATTTTTGGGTTTTTCTCTATCTTATTTGCGCCATAGTACCGGGTATTTCTTTATTTAAACCTCATAAATTACGAATGAATTTATTTGCTAGTATTGCGGCATTCTTCTGTTTTACTGCCATGGTAATGTCTTGGCATGGCAGTATGGAATATTTATCGTTACATTTTAATAATGAATCATTAATTCAGGATATGAGTCCTAACAAACCCTACATTGAAGAAGCGCGTGAGTTTTTTGGAACTTTATTTGCCTTATGCATTGTTTTAGTATTTTGGCGATTAGATCAACGCAAAACAGTAAACACTTAAATTGCGTTATCTTATTTAATTACTAATCGCTATTTGACTTTACTTATTGATAAGATCAGCTCATAGATATCAGTCATCTTATAATTTTTTTCTCTCAATAAATATTGCATAGGGCCAATAAGTATAGGCCCTTGACTAGGATCATCTGTTATCCTACCGTGGCTACCTTGAATAAGACTGCAATCCAAAGGAATCACATCCATTAAATACCTAAATCCTAACTTCTTCTTCAGTAACCGATACGCAACTTTTAATAAGGGAAATTTAATATTAGGATCAATAAACATCTCTGCAGGGTCATAACCTGGTTTGCGGTGAATATCGACTGTGCGGGCAAAGTCTGGCGCTTTTTTATCATCAAGCCAATAGTAATAACTAAACCAGCAATCAGCCGCACTTACTGCCACTAAATCACCGCTTCGCTCATGGTTAAGTCCTAATTTTTCTTGTTCAGTTTTATCCAAAACGCTTTCAATGCCATCTGTGGCTTGCAAAATTTGACGAATTTCATCTAACGTATCCATATCATTAATATATACGTGAGCACATTGGTGATCGGCTACCGCAAATGCTGTTGACGCACCATAATCTAAATTTTCAAAACCTAAAGTTTCTCGCACAGCGATATAACCTTGTTGTCGTAAAATTCGATTAATATGCACAGTTTTACTGACTTTAGTGATGCCATATTCAGAAACTATTAAAAAGTCGACATCATTATCTTGATGAAAATCGATGATATCACCGACAACAGCATCAATAGCCTGCACTTCTTTGGCGATAGATTCGTGATCAGGTCCATGTTTTTGCAAACAATAATCAAGGTGGGGTAAATAGACCAACTGTAAATCGGGTTTATTCAGCTGAAATTCTTTGATTGCTGCTTTCGCTATCCATTTACTTGCCGCAATACCTGCCTTAGGTCCCCAAAAGTTAAAGAAAGGAAAGGTGCCAATTTCTTCTTCAATTTGCTGATGCAAACCAACTGGAGAGGAGTATAAATCGAAGACTTTACCACCATCCGCTAAATAATGAGGTCTTGGAGTAATACTATTTTCAACATCTGCGTACATGTTATACCACCAAAAAAGCTGTGAAACTTTTAAGTGTGGATTTTTTTGTTTCAAGGCATGCCAAACTTTATCACTTTGCACCAGTTGATTGGTCTGCTTCCAAAAACTAACTTCTGCTAAGTCCTTAAAATACCAGCCATTACCAACAATTCCATGTTCATTAGCTTTTTTACCCGTTAACATTGCACTTTGCGCTGTAGTAGTTACCGCAGGAAACTCAGCAGCTAAGTTATTTTTACTATAACCATTAGCTAACAGTTTATTAATATTTGGGGTGTTTTTTCCGATCATATATGGGCTTAAAGCCACAACATTTAATACGATCAGTGCTTTATTTTGTTGATTTTTCATTACGCCCCTCATTTTTATTTATCTACATTATTATTTTTTTAACGGCAGTAATGTGATGCTAAATTTTTAATCGAGCAAATTTTGTTTAGCAAGTTCAGTTTGTAACCACGTAAACTCATTAACCAAACCGGTTATCAAGGCCTTATTTTGGTCGTCTTTATCTAATACAAAATTTAACCAAGTATAAGTTTCTATTTCTAACACAGGTCGACATTGCTCATGACTATTTAGATAATCTAACGCCTGTAAAATGGCATATTGGGTACTTGATAAGAAATCTAAGGAAAAATTCATTTGGTGAATAGGAATATGATAATGAATTTTTACCTGCAACTCAGGAAAAGCACTTTTGGTTTGATTAAAAATAGCCACTAAACCTGCCAATGACAAATCTGCTAACGCGGTAATATTCTGATCTTGTCTTTTTATCTTCTTAGGTAGAAAAACTTTAGTTTGATGCAAAAATTTAACATCAAAAAATAAATCAGTTAATTGTTTAATTTGCTGCTGAGTAGTAATTTGAGCCGATAAAGCATTAGATATTTGAATTTTGCATATCCGTATACCCGCTGTTTCAATCACGGTTAACGAGTGATGAATGTTTTCATTCATCACTGCTTGGTGACAGGTATCGAAACAGCAGCCTATATACCGTAATATCTGCTCTGGCTTTATATTCATTTTGCCTGCTGCAGGTAATAAGTCACCTTGAAAGAACTTAATCAATTGGGCTGTGGTTTCTAAAACACAATCAGGCTCCATTTCAATACCAAAGCAAATATGCTTCCCTGTTTCTTGTTCTAATTTTTGTAGGAAACAACTCAATTCAATCAGTTGATTAACCGCTATTTGCTGATTTTTATGGCTCCATACATTAGCATAACCTAGAGGTAGCGTAGAAATAGCTCCTTGCTCACAACCTTCAGGTAAGCATTCTGCCAAAATTTTTGCTATATTTTTACTATAAACTATCCGCTCAGTTTGGGCCCAGTCAGGTAAATAAACTGACTTTTTTACTACGTCCTGATGAAAGTTGCCAAAGGGAAAACCATTTAAACTGGTTAGCAGCATGCCACTACTTGCCAAGGCGCGTTTAAACCTTGACATCTCATCAGTTGAATTTACTAATGTGTCTGCCGCTTTTGCCGAAAGCCACAGACCTGAAGCCATTTCAGTTAAGCCTCGCTGTACTTTAACCACACTAAATTTCGAACGAATATTTTCAATAACATCGTCAAGATTTTCACCCGGATGAACATTACTACAATAAGCTAAGGTTTTAGACTCATAAGCATTCATCAGCTACTTTTTTTTTCAATGATAGGTTCCTGACCACGTAACACTTTGTTATCTAAAAAGGTTTTTGTCTGATCAATTAATGGTTTTTTTACCATATCAATAGAAATACGGCCACTTTGTGCAAAAAAGTTAATAGGGTTATTAAAGGTCACTTTTTCGACATCAGCCTTGCTAAACCCCTCATCAAACATGGCCTGGGCCGTTTTAGGTACTTTCAGTGGGTCACTAACCCCCCAGTCTGCGGCACTATTAACGATCATTTTATTGGTGCCATATTCCTGCAAAAGTTTGACCATACGCGGCTCTGACATTTTAGTATTAGGATAAATACTATGGCCACGCCAACAATCGGTTTCTAATACTAAGGGCAAGGTTTGTTCATTTAAATGATCAATGAGCACCATTTCTTCGGGAATACCACTATCACGAATTACATCTATGGTACGTTTAGTACCATTAATTTTATCTCTGTGTGGCGTGTGTATTAAAACGGGTAATTTTAAGTTTATTGCTAATTCTAATTGTTCAAGCAAGAAGCGATCTTCTTCAGGAGTCATGTCGTCATAACCAATTTCTCCTATACCCACTACATTATCTTTTTGACAATAACGTGGTAATATTTTCATGACTGCTTCGGCTAGCTCGATATCATTTGACTCTTTAGGGTTTAAGCCCATAGTGCAAAAGTGCATAATGCCAAATTGCGAAGCACGAAAACGTTCCCAACCTATTAGGGTATCAAAATAATCTATAAAAGAGCCTACTTGCGTTCTAGGTTGCCCCAACCAAAATGCTGGTTCAATAACACCGACAATGCCAGCATCTGCCATATTTTGGTAATCGTCAGTGGTACGGGCAAGCATGTGAATATGGGGGTCAAAATATTTCATCTTTTATCCTTTTACAGCACTTGTTATTTAAAGTTTAAATACTATCAAGCTACTTATTTATTATCTAACTAATTATTTTGTTTTTTAACTGGTAATGATCAACATACCAAGCGATTTTCTGTTTATGATTGTCATCTTGTTGATAAAAATGGCTGAGATATTGTGTTACAAGTAGCGAGTTTTCATCGTTTAATTCGTTTGGAAGTATAGCTAGCCATATTGATGCAGGCGGTATTCTGTTTGCTAACGCTTGCTCTATCGCATAAGAAAAACACATATTTGTTAGTCTGGCATTTAATCTTGAAGATAACGTGCTGATGCAACTAATATCCAAGCCCATAAATAATGATTTTAAAACCAACTGGTTAAAATTTAGTTCGGGAAAATGTTGTGCGACATAATCATTATTTAAGGCCAATGCGCTAAATTCATTTAGACTATTACAACGACTTGCATTTATTACGGTATTAAGGGCAACGCCATGTTCATCGACATAAAGTAAGCCTTTAAGCCAAGCAATTTTTTCTGACTCATCAGCGCCACGGTAATATTGTTTTAATAAATGCCCCTGCTCAGTATGTGTTAAAACATTTAGCACTATTTTAATTAGCAAAATCCGAATAATTTCGGCAGTGTTATATGTTGAGAAAAAGGTATTACTTAATTGCAAATGGCTGGTAAAAGTTCGATTTACAACGGCAGAAACATCTAATAAATCGTTGATTTTATCTTGGCTAGTCGTCAGTAATATTACCGCATCATTTAACCATACTATTTCCATTTGATTCAGCTGCTTACATAAATCCTCTTCAATATTAACAGCAATAATTGTATGTGGAATATTTAGTCTGATCATATTAGGTCATCGCTAATTGTTTGCTGAGTAAACGACAAGGAGGTAATAAAGCGAGTATTACACAGCCAAGTATATAATGACCTGAAATAACCACAATGAGTGCGTCAAGGGGGATCACGCCAATAATAAGCCAAGTGATCATTTTTTGAATGTTATCAGGGGTAAATGCTTTAAAAATACTAGCGAGTTTAAATACATTCAGTGCAAACCAAATACCAATCAAACTATAAGCAACAATACTTTGATTAACAGTTAAGGCTAATACTTGTGTCGTTAACCATATCATGGCTACTGCTGTTAGTAGCAGCATGATAGCTGTAAAAAATATGGTATTTTTATTTGTCGCCTGCACTTCCTGCTTACTCAAATAGGTCAAACCAATGATATAAAAAAGAATAGGCAATGCAAAGTAGTAACTATTTATCGTTAGCGCTGCAATACTTGCTCCTAGCAACCAATTAAAATAACGGCAACTCGCCATGAAAATAGAGCCAGCTAAACCGTCTTTAATGACTCCGTTATATAATAAAATGCAGCAAGATAATGTTAAACCAAGATAAAAAGCAGTGATACTGTGCAGGTAAGCAAATAGTAGTGCGCAGCCAAGTAACGTAAAGCCGACTAACCATGCTTGTGAAATACTGATTAAACCTTGGGGTATAGGGCGATTAGCTCGCTCTGCTAAATCTATTTTATAATCAAAACAATCGTTCAACGCCATCCCTGCAAAATAAAAACAGACACTGGCAACACACAGCAATATTATGTCTACTGTCAACTGACCAGAAGTAGCAATGATAGCAGCAGCCAAGATGTTAGAAACCGCGGTGAAACCAGCAGGTGCTCTGACTAATTTCAGTAGAGTGATAATAGCCATATCAGTTAGCAGAACTGATCTTGTAAATCAGGGTATGTTTTGTTTATAGCATTAGCTAATAGCTGAGAAACAGCCTTTTCCATTAGTGCTTCATTTATTTCATTAGTTTCAAAACTTGCGCCGATTCCTTTTAATAAGGTAATGCATAATTTACCACCTAAGTGCTCTTTAAATTCATCCAAGGCATTATTAATATTTAATTTTTCTAACACCGGATGAGCAAGATTAAAACCTAGCGTGATTAACAAGGTTAAGATTTTTGTTAATTGGTCTGTCTTTAAATTACCAATCAAGTTTGAATAAATACTGTCCATTGCAATACCAATGGCTACAGCTTCACCATGACGTAATTCATTATGGCTTAGCTCTTCCATTTTATGTGCGGACCAATGACCAAAGTCAAGTGGTCTAGCTGAACCAAGTTCAAAAGGATCGCCACTAGTTGCTATATGATTTAAATGCCATTGAGCACCTTTTATGATCATGGTTTCCATAGCTTTTGGTTCAAAATTAGCTAATCGTTCTCGGTTCTGATAAAGCTCATTAAAAAAATCAGCATCTTTAATCAACGCCACTTTAATTGCCTCTGAAATACCAGACCGCTTATCTCTTGTCGTTAAAGAATCTAATAAACTAAAATCATTAATAACAGCATAAGGCGGCGCAAAGGTCCCTACATAGTTTTTACGATGATTGTAGTTAATTGCATTTTTTACGCCAATCCCTGCATCATTTTGCCCTAATACTGTAGTTGGCATTCTAATCAATCGAATCCCTCTGTGAGCAGTTGCTGCCGCGAAACCAACGCAATCAATAACGGCACCACCGCCTAGTACTAGAATGTAAGAATGACGATCAATCGCGTGCTTCTCTACTGCCTGATAAATTAAATCAATAACACCTGCATCATTTTTACAGTCTTCACCACCAGGGACTAAAAGTGCAGGTAATACATTGACTTGATGATGAGAAAAATAGGTTGCTACTTGAGCCTCTAGTGCAGGATTTGCTGCTAATAGCCCGCTGTCTATAATCGGCAGTATTTTAGGTGATTCATCTTGATTATCAATAAGGGAAATCAGATCTTCATTCATGCTAGTAAAAGTATTCCGGGTAAATAACACGGGATAATCATAACTTACACTGAACTTCTGTCTAATACAGATTTTTTTCATTGAGTAATTTTCAGGCATAATATATTTACTTAAAAAACAAATAACGACTTACATAGCACTTTAAAATTAAGTCTTATTTCTTTTAAGCAACCCTGTTCTTAATAGTTAATTCCACCAATATATTCACGCAAATTTGACGATATGTCATAGAAAAAACCAGTGAATACGTATGCACACCTGTATTTCTCCAATAAACAAGGTTAACTAAAACACTTCAATCTTTACCTAAGTAATTGCTATATATAAATAATTTCAAGCTTAGTTAGGAAGTAACTTACAAAAAAATTAATATCTAAGCTTAAAACTATTTAACAGTTAAAATTATTAATGCTCATATGCAAAAAATATAGAAAAGATAAACGAAGATTAAACAAATTTTTAGGAATAATTTAATCGATAAAAAACCTCCATCTTAATGTTAATAATAATTTAACCATTATGAAAGCATCTTAATAAAAATCTAACAGATCAACATAAAAACCGTTGGATTCATTTAAACACTAGTAAAAATAAAAAATATAACACTATGTATTTATTGTCTTTTTAAACTCATAACGCTGTAAGTCGAGATAGAAAAATACTAGGCATCAATAATATTTAGCCTTCTACCTCTCATAAAGCTTAGGTATTTACATGATTATTTTTACATTATTTTAAGGATAAAAAATAGAGTTAAAACAGTATTTATATTTTTATAAATTCAGTCTTCAAAACATAAAAAAAGGGGACTAAAACAATATTAATTTTGTGTATCAAACACAGCTAATAAAGACCCCCCCTCATTACCGTATATTTTTTGTGTGTGATATGGTTTAAAAAATTGTGCCATTAACAATCACTAATAAGATTGTAGTCCACAACTTAGTATGCCTTCCTACTTTGGTATATGTTACCGATTTAAATAATAAAAAAAATATAAACAGGTGATAGAATGTTCAAAAAAAATAGTTCTGGGGGCTATCAAGGCTCTTTTATTTCTTATCTCTTATCAACACTAGTCTTATTAATATTTACGCAATCATCTCAAGCGGCGGTTAACGAAACAGCTATTTGTTTTGATAACCCCAATGGATATAATAATCCAACTATTCACTTGTGGGATTCAAATCCCCTTAACGTTATTACCAGTACAAATTGGCCTGGTTTATCGATGACACAAGATGGCAACTTTTTTTGTTATGATGCGGGTGTTTCAATAACCAGCATTAATGTTATTTTCAATGATAATGGCGCCGCAAAAACTACAGATTTAACACTTTTAAATGGCAACAACTGTTTTCAAAATGGTAATTGGACTAGCCTGACAAGTTGTGGGTTGGTAACAGCAAATACTACGCCAATTGCCAATGCTGGTAATGATATAACTATTACTGCGGGTGAAACCGCTAATTTTGATGGCAGTGGTTCAAGCGACTTCGATGGAACCATTGCGAGTTACAATTGGAGCAATGGCCTAACAGGTATTACGCCATCACAGGCT
>CAJWZC010000054.1 GCA_913049915.1 uncultured Colwellia sp. | reverse complement strand
TTTGGTTTACCCAGCTCTTCAATATGAGGCGTTAGTGCAATAGTTAAAAGTTGCGTAACACCACGTCCGTGGGCAGCAGCAATTTGATGAACATGCTCACCTAAACCTAACGAGTAAAACTCAGCCACAGCAGAATCGCCATGGATACCATCTATTTTATTAGCAACCACAAATATTTTTTTATTTTGCTTACGTAAATGATCAGCAATACCATGATCAGCCGCGGTTAAACCATCACGAGCATCAACTAAAAAGAGTACCGCATCGGCTTCTTCTATTGCCATCAAGGACTGTTCAGCCATTTTAATATCAATACCTTTTTCATCGCCATTAATACCACCGGTATCAATAACAATAAAAGGGTGTTCTTCTACTTCAGCTTGACCATATTGACGATCGCGAGTTAGACCAGGGTAATCGGCAACAAGTGCATCACGACTACGGGTTAAACGGTTAAATAGCGTTGATTTTCCTACATTAGGACGGCCAACTAGAGCAACTACAGGGAGCATGAGCACCTCAAAAAAAGTTTCACCATGCAAGCGAGTAATGCACAGATTTCAAACATATATAAAAAACTAAATATCTATTATAGAACCAATAAGATCAATCTGATTAATTAAAAATGATATTGCTAAAAACAAACAACGGCTCGTAATGCATTTAGCATACGAGCCGTTGTAACTTCTAACCACTTTACTTATTAAAAAAAGTAGCTAAAAACAGTACAAACTATTGTTCCGCACTGACAATGCCTGGTGTAATAATAACTTGTAAGTCACCATCACGAGATTGGCTATACATTTTACCATCAACAACAGTTGGTGTTGAATGTATACCACTACTATCGACTTTATGACGAGAAACGATTTGCCCAGTCTCTTGATCTAACCAATGTAAGTAACCTTCAAAGTCACCGACCACAATATATTTATCAACTACTGCTGGGCCTGTAACACCACGGTTTGTTAACTCTAAATTACTCCAACGCTCGATACCATTAATACGATTCAGGGCATATACATGACCACGGGTATTAGTAACAAAAATATCATTACGATAAACGGCAATTTTTCGATACGACGAATATTGGCGTTTCCATAAAATTCGTCCTGATTTTATATCGATAGCAACTAAGTTACCACGAGCAGATATAGTGTAAACTTTATCACCAAAAACGACTGGGGCGGAGTCAACATCGATAACCCGTTGCAATTCTGTTGAGCCTGTTGCTTCACCTACCTCGGTGGTCCAGCCTTGCTGGCCTTTTTCAAGAATGTACACACTCAGCGAACCCTTGCCTGAGCCAACTAATACACCACCTGATGCAATAACTGGCGTGCTAATACCACGTAAGGTCAAAGCAGGAACGTCTTGTTCAGCTTTCCACAGTTCATCACCCGTATTAGCATCAAAGGCTTTAAGTATGCCAGAGGCTGAATTTACTACTAAAATACCAGAATCTATGGCGGGAGGAGTAATGATTTCGCCTTTAACTTTAGCTTGCCATACCAGTTCACCTGTCTCAGCATCAAGTGCAAACACATCACCATTTTCAGTACCAATAAATATTTTATTAAGTCCCGCAATTGGTCCGCCAGCAACTAATGCTGAAATACGGCTGTCCCAGAAGCTTCGCTCGTTATTAATATTACTTAAATCGGCTTGCCAAAGCTTTTTACCACTTTCTTTTTCAAAAGCAATAACATCACCCATACGACTAGCGCTATAGACTTTATCATAAGCAACAATAGGCTTTATCCGTGAAAAGTAATCACTAACACCTTCACCAACACTCTGGTCCCACAAAATATCTACATCAAAAGCATTATCTAAGTCGGTGAGCTCTGCAACTTTAGTACTAGCGTCTTCGTCATCATTTGAAGAACATGCAAATAAGCTTGAGGACAACAAGATAATTGCTAGTATTTTTTTAGTATTAAGACCTTTAAAAATTTTTTTATCAAAACAACGCATAGTTTGCCTTATTAACAAAAGTAAATGATTTTACTAAATAACAACTTTGAGCTATTTAACAACAGGTTCAATTACTACCGATTCAGTCACTGTTTTTTCATCTACTAACTGATTAGTAACAGGTAAGGTAGTTACTTGTGCTAAATCATCTAATTTAATTTGTAAGCTTGGGCTTGTAGCAATACCATCTGCAGCAATAGCCGCTTGGTAAGCATTACGAGCAAGATCATTTTTGTCTTGCTGTAAATAAACGTCACCTTTAATTTCTTCAATGGCAGCAGTAAATGATTTAGGTAAATTACTATTTAAGGTTGCAAGAGCATCTGAATATTTTTCAAGTTGAACTTGTACTCGTGCCAAACGTAAACTTGCGATAGCTTTAATACCGTCCGTTGGAGCAGACTTAACAGCAATAGTTAACTGCTTTTGAACTTGAGGCCAATCTTTATATGTCGCTGACTCTTTAGCAAGGGCTAGTGCAGTTAAGGCAACATAGCTATTAGTACCATTTTTACTGATAAACTTTTCACCATTAGCAGTAAACGCTTTATCGTCTTTTCCACTTTGCTCAATCAGTTTTTGATAGCTATCTGATACGGCTAACTCTTGCTCAAATTTCTTATCCTGGTATACGTTAAAGCCGATAAAACCAGCAAAGCCTAAAGTAATACCTGCTATAATAGTATAACCATTTTGTTGCCAATAACTTTTAATCGCTTCTACTTGTTGTTCTTCTGTTTGATAAATTTCCACTACATCACCCTGGCTTAAAGCCTTTAAATTAATTCAGATAACAAGCTTGAAATTTGAGTAAATTCCACGCTTTCCTGTTCTTTTTGTCCACGTAAGTACTTAACCATTACTTTCTCTTCAGCAATTTCATTATCACCTAAGATTAACGCGATTTTTGCACCCGATTTGTCGGCACGCTTTAATTGTTTTTTCATATTGCCGCCACCGCAGTGACATTGCAATCTTAACTCTGGCAATTGATCACGCCACAGTTCAGCTAACTTGTTTGCTTCAACTTGTGCATCCTCACCTAATATAACAACATAGGCATCGACCTGTGGGCGAACATCTGTGATTGTTTCTAATTCAGTTAGCATCAAGACTAAACGCTCAATACCTAAAGCAAAACCAAAGGCCGGCGTTGCTTTACCACCCAGTTGTTCAACTAAACCATCATAGCGACCACCAGCACAAATAGTACCCTGCGCACCAAGTGTGGTGGTAACCCATTCAAATACCGTACGGTTATAATAATCTAAACCACGCACTAAGCGTTCATTCAATACATACTTAATACCTGCGGCATCTAAACGAGCACATAAAGTATCAAAGTGCACTTGTGTTTCTTCACCAAAATGATCTGATAACTTCGGTGCATTCGTTAAAACTTCTTGTACTTGTGGATTTTTACTATCCAGTACCCTTAACGGATTAGTATGCATACGACGCTTAGAATCTTCATCGAGTAAGTCTTCATGCTCAAGTAAATAAGCAATCAAGGCTTCGCGATAATTAGCACGTTCATCGTTTGATCCTAATGAATTCAACTCTAGTGTGACAAATTCATTGATGCCAAGTTCCCGCCATAAGCGCGAAGTGAGTAAAATAATTTCTGCATCTATATCAGGAGTCCCAATACCAAAGGCTTCTAAGCCAAATTGATGGAACTGACGATAACGACCTTTTTGAGGTCTTTCATGGCGAAACATCGGTCCCATATACCAAAGACGCTGCTCTTGGTTATACAGTAAACCATGTTGATTACCCGCACGGACACAACTTGCAGTACCTTCTGGACGTAGTGTTAAACTATCGCCATTTAAATCATCAAAAGTATACATTTCTTTTTCGACAATATCGGTTACTTCACCAATACCACGTTTAAATAGTGCTGTTGACTCAACAATTGGCATACGAATTTCAGCGAAACCATAATTACTGGCGACACGGCGCAGTACTGCTTCAACCATCTGCCAAATATTAGTCTCACTTGGGAGGCAGTCATTCATGCCACGAATTGCTTGTAGAGCCTTTTGTTTAGCCACTGAGGGTCTCTCTTTCTTATTACTTTAGAAGATACTGATAAGCCTGTCACATTGGGCAAGATTTCAGTACTTAATACAGTTTAAATTTGCGCAGAGCGCAGTATACCTAATAAAGCAATGCTAATAAACCATAGCGATTATTAGCATTGCTTTACAGGATAATAATTAGTCGACAGGTGTGAAGTCTATTTTGTTTTTTTCATCTTGGCGTTCAGTTATCGCATGTGCTTTTGCACGAATACGCTGCTCAAGTTGATCTACTAGGTTGTTATTATCAAAACGTTCCTTTTGACGTATACCATCTAGATAAAAGCCACTCTTTTTACTGCTACCTGTTAAGCCAAGGTCTGACACCATAGCTTCTCCGGGACCGTTAACAATACAGCCAATAATTGAAACATCCATGGGTGTCATAATGTCTTCAATGCGTTGTTCTAAGGCATTTACCGTCGATACAACATCAAACTCTTGTCGTGAACAACTTGGGCAAGCAATCAAATTAATACCACGACTACGTAATTTAAGTGATTTTAAAATATCAAAACCTACTTTAATTTCTTCAATAGGATCTGCCGCAAGTGATATACGGATTGTATCGCCAATACCTTGAGCTAATAAAATGCCTAAACCAACCGATGATTTTACCGAACCAGAACGTAAACCACCGGCTTCAGTAATACCTAAATGTAATGGGTTATCAATTTGCTTTGCTAATAATTGATAAGATTCAACCGCTAAAAAAACGTCTGATGCTTTAACACTCACTTTAAATTCGTGGAAATTTAAACGATCTAAAATATCAACGTGACGCATAGCCGACTCTAATAATGCTTCTGGCGTTGGTTCAGTATACTTTTCTTGAATATCTTTTTCTAATGACCCACCATTAACACCAATACGAATGGGAATATTATAATTTCGAGCACATTCAACGACACTACGAATTCTATTTTCATTACCAATGTTACCTGGATTTATACGCAAACAGTCTGCGCCATATTCAGCAACTTTTAACGCGATACGGTAATCAAAATGGATATCGGTAACTAAAGGCACATTAACTTGCTTTTTTATTTCGCGAAAAGCTTCTGCTGCATCCATTGTTGGCACACTGACTCGCACAATATCAGCACCAACAGCCTCTAGGGCTTTTATTTGTGCGACTGTTGCGGCTACATCTGTGGTCAATGTATTTGTCATTGATTGCACAGTGATTGGCGCAGTACCACCAACAGGCACGTTACCGACCATAATTTGGCGAGAGACTCGGCGGATAATTGGAGATTCTTTAAACATAATTTTCTTTCTATTTTTATTTCTGCAGGTAGTCGTTAAATTGAGGATGCTGCACTCAATTAAAACTACTCAACAATAGGTAAATTAAACTTAGCAATATTGCCAACATTAAAAGCTGACATATCTACTGGCTGTCCATTAAAAATAATACTGGTTAGTTCAGGTTTGCCAACAGTAATACTTAATGGTGCTTTGCCTTGAATAGTCATCACATAACCTGATTTTTTGACACCCCAAGCAAGTCGTTCGCCCTTAGCATCGAAAATATTTACCCAGCAATCACTATAAAAAGTAAACACAGCAGTACTTATGATAGGTACTGCTAGTGGTGATACATCATTAACTACTGCATCAGTACTAGCATTGCCAATAGATTGCTCCGTGTCTAAAGCAAGTACTAATGGTGCTGCACTTATATCTACATTAGCTTTATCGTTATTATCAGTTAGCCTTTTATCTTCATTTAAAGAGGTAGATTGAACGCTTCCTACCGCTACTCTATCGTTATTTTTTTTGACTAATGTTGTGCTTGGAGAAACACTTGATGATTCATTTTCTTGTTGCCTGCTCTCTTGTTGCCACCATAAAATGGTCAAACCAATGAGGACTGCCACGATAAAATAGCTCAACCACATTACTAGGCTATGCTCTACTTGTTTAGCGGTTTCTCTAGAAAAACTCAACATTTCAGTACGCTGAATAGTTGCCGCATCAAGGGCATCATAACTTGCCAGTACATCTTCTACTTCAACGCCAACTAATTTAGCATAATTAACTAAGTAGCCTCGATTAAAAGTAACCGGCATTAGAGGGTCAAAGGTATCGTTTTCGATATTTTGAACAATACCTACGTTGAACTTTAATTTACTTGCGATATGTTCCTGTGACAATAAAAGCGCTTTTCGTGCTTCACGTAACATTGCACCTGGACTGACCAACTCCATGTCTTCACTTAACTCAGTAATTTTTTCCGTGATAGTACTTTCTTTTATACCTGTTTGATTTACAGGGGATGCTTCATTATTCATTAATATTTTTCACTGTTTGAGGGTCGACCACATAGAGCTCATCACCTATACGGATTTTATTTTTTTCAGCTATATTATTCCACCGACGTAGTGCTTTTAGCTTAACGTTATACTTCACAGAAATATTGTAGAGGTTTTCACCTGGCATCACTAAATGGAGAGTTTCTTCAACATCAGCTATTTGAACCTTATCGACAATCACTTCTGGATTATTTTCAACAATATCGGTGGTTACTACTTTAACGTCATTAGCTTTTTCTGTAGTAGTATTTTTATCTACTGCCATGGTCCCAGCAGTCACTAGTTCTTCAATGAGTTCTGGCATCGCTTCTGGTAATGGTACATCACGTTTTGCAGGTATCGGCTTTGTTGAATTAGGTTCTATGGTACTTGAAACTGGCTGAGCAACTACGGCTATTTCTGTCGCTACAGGGATAAGCGTATCTGTTTCTATGCTTGTTGGAGTAGATAATTCTGCGTTAGTGGTTAACGTATCACTTGAAGCGACTACGGTTCCAGATGTAGTGATGTCTGTTTTTACCAACGGTGCAGTAATTGCTGTTGTTGTTACATTCGTGGCAGCAGTTATAATCGATGGCACGGTAATAACTGCCACAGGCCTTGAGGCTGAAGTTATAACTGTGGATACTATAATATCGTTACCTTCTATTACTTCGGGTATTGAAGCCGTCGTAACATTATTAGCTTTTACTGTTGGAGTAACTGTTTTAATACTAGGGGTATAAGCCGTATTTATAGACTTTCTTGGTGACAATTTTACTACGCGTTTATTTTTAGACGGAGATAATTGACGATTTTTTTCTTTTTGAGTAAGTTGGAATTTTTTTGCTAGCTCATCAGATTCAATAAACTCAAGCTCATTAAGTAGGTATTGCTTAGCTTCCCATGATTGAGGATACATTTTTACTAACATATTGGCGTAATTACCGGCAGTACGACGCTGACCTAACTTCCAATAGACTTTATATGCGAGTGCTAAATAGTCGGCAGTAAATCGTTGGGTATTACGTTCAAACTTTTGCAAAAAGCGTTTACTTTCTTTGAAGTCAGCCATTGCATATTGTAAACGTACCATCTGTAATATGGGTGTTGTTCTGTTTGGGCTGTGAAATATAGCCTTATTTAAATACATTCCTGCTTTGTCGAAGTCATCAATTTGTAAATAGCATGACGCAAGGTTTTCATAACTTTGTGATACTAATAAATAACTCGGCACGGCAATCGCTTTCAAAAACTGAATTTCTGCCGCCGCAACTTTATCTTGACGACATAAAAATACCCCGTAATTATTTAAAGTGTCGGCACTATCTACTTTAATCGTTAAGGCTTGTTCAAATGACTCAATAGCGAGTTTACTTTCACCCACGGTTTCATAATAATGAGCGAATGCGGTATGTACTTGTACTAAAGCTGGCGAGAATTGTTTCGCTTTCTCAAGATTAAGCTTTGCTTGGGACATATTACCCATTTTTAAATAACCTAACCCTAAAGAAACACGGGTTGCCGCCATTTCATCAAGATTTGCTTGGTTTCTTACAATTGGTTCGTTATTTTCAAAGCGTTGAGTAGTACAACTACTTAGCAGTGACATTAGGATCGCAGTTAACAGTATTAGCTTAAAATATTTAGCCATAGTTTTATCGATGATATGCAATGCGTTAACCGCCTTTATTGTTATTTTCTCGCTAAAAATCAGTATGCTAATGCTTAGACTATTTTTATAGAGATAGTGTCAGCTTTAGCCTCGCTTTTCAATGAACTTATTTCAGCGTTCTTAGCTGCATTTATAACACTTCGCTTAGTTCTATCAAAAACATCACCCGCTAGCTGACCACAAGCAGCATCAATATCGCCACCACGTGTACGCCTAGTAATAACAGTTAAACCATAACTTTGTAACACTTTATCAAAGCGATCAATACGAGAATTACTTGAACGTGTATAAGGCGAACCAGGGTAAGGATTAAAAGGAATTAAGTTAATTTTACTTGGCAACCCTTTTAGTACATGCGCTAATTCATGTGCTTGATCGGTACTGTCATTAACGTGGTCAAGCATTACGTATTCAATAGTGGCTTGTTTATTTGCTTTTGAACCATCAATATAACGACCCGCTGCAGCAATGAAGTCTTCCAATGGATACTTTTTATTAATGGGTACTAGTTCATCACGTAATTTATTATTTGGTGCATGAATGGAAATAGCTAAAGCACAATCAATTTTTTCTTTAAGCATATCTAATGCTGGTACAACACCTGAGGTACTGACTGTTACGCGCCGCTTAGATAAGCCGTAACCTAAATCGTTTAACATGGTATCAAGGGCAGGAATTAAATTTTTCATATTTAATAAGGGTTCACCCATACCCATCATTACTATATTAGTAATAGGGCGAGTACCGGCAATGCGGGTTGCACCAATATCATTAGCGACACGCCATACTTGACCAATAATTTCAGCCATAGATAAATTGCGATTAAAACCTTGTTGAGCCGTAGCACAGAAGGTGCACTCTAATGCGCAGCCAACCTGAGATGATACACATAATGTAGCACGATCATTTTCAGGGATCCAAACAGTCTCTACTTCTTGACCGCCTTCAAGCTTTAAGGCGTACTTAATAGTACCGTCTTCTGACACTTGTTTTTCAGAAATTTCTGGTGCGGTTATTACACAATTTCGCTGTAACTTCTCACGTAACTTCTTATTAACATTAGTCATTTTCTCAAAGTCACTGTAACCAAAGTGATAAATCCACTTCATGATTTGATCAGCTCTAAAAGGCTTTTCACCAATAGATTCGAAGTATTCGCGCATACTTTTATGATCAAAATTCAGTAGGTTTATTTTTCCGCTTACATCACTCATAGAACAAACTCTCAATAACTAATATTAAGCTACCAACATAACGAGTTAATAAAGTAGCCTAAAAAACAAGGTGCATATTGTACGCTTTTCAAGCAACAATCGCAATTTTACTGGTGTTACTCAGCGAAGAATTATGATTCGCTTAAAATAACAAAAGGATTTTACCGCAACCAGTAAAATCCTTTCAATTTAATTCATTATTTAAGCGCAACAAACGACATAGGTTCTAGGGGGTTGTACGGAGTTGAGCTAGTCAATGAGTACAGCCGACAACGAAGTCGAGAGCTTTACGAAAATTAAAAATGAATTAACGAGTACGTGGACAAATTTCATCATCAGAGAAGAAATATGCAATTTCACGAGCTGCTGATTCTAAAGCATCTGAACCGTGAGCAGCATTTTCGTCAATGCTATCAGCAAGATCGGCACGGATAGTACCTGCAAGTGCTTCAGCGGGGTTAGTAGCACCCATGATTTCACGGTTTTTAAGAACAGCGTTTTCGCCTTCTAAAACTTGAACCATTACAGGACCTGAAGTCATGAATGAAACTAAAGCGCCGAAGAAAGGACGTTCGCTATGTTCAGCGTAGAAACCTTCAGCTTTTTCTTGGCTTAAGTGAATCATTTTTGAAGCTACGATTTTCAAACCAGCAGTTTCAAAACGGCTGTAGATTTGACCGATAAAGTTTTTAGCAACTGCGTCTGGTTTTACGATAGAAAAAGTACGTTCGATAGCCATGATAAGCCCTTTTAAATTGATTAAAGTTAAGTTAAAAATAGTAATTTATATTAAAATTTTCTATAAATTAACTACAGCCATTTAGTAAAACGACTATAATTTTGGGCGCATTATAGACGAAAGTACTACAAAAAACTAATGAAATCGCGTTTATACCCACTCTACTTAAAGATGCTTGTTTTAGGAAATCTGAGCGAATCATAATCAAGACATATTTATTGTTAAGGGTATTCCCTTAAAAACAAATATAATAACTGATATATTTTGTTCAGATTTCTCCAAAAGGCTGGTTTATAGACGCTTTATGACTACATTATTGATTTCTACAATAACGCTACATGGATGTAGCTTATTAGAGAATACAGGAGCATATTCTCCTGAATAACTATTCTCTTCAATCAATGTCTTACTTAAAGCCGTTTATAATTCCAGCTGAACCCTGTACCTTCAAGTGGAACGGGTATACATAATATCATTAGTTTAGTTAGAAGCTAACAAGCCAAAACGTTGTTTAGAAGTACCTAAACGCTTGTTCTGCGATACTGGCGGTACACTGGTTTCCAGAAGTTTCTATCTATTTTGGCCAATAACTCTTCATCACTCATAGGTAATGCTAAGTTTTGTCTAAAAGCAACTTGTGCAATAGCAAAGGCGATGTCTTTACTCAATTGTGCAATAGCCGTTAAGGGTGGTAATAGTTCATCTGATTCTTTATTCGCTAAAGGTGATGCCGCCGCTAATGTTTCACTCGCCACTTGTAACATATCATCAGTAATACGACTGATGTTTGCTGCAACGACAGCTAAGCCAATACCAGGGAAGATATAACTATTATTGCACTGGGCAATTGGATAGCTTTTACCTTGGTATTCAATTGGCTCAAACGGACTTCCCGTCGCAATAATCACTTGACCTTGGGTCCAATTAATAACTTGGCTAGGCGTTGCTTCTACTTGACGAGAAGGATTACTTAACGGGAAGATAATTGGTAATTCACAATGAGACTTCATCGCGGTAATAACTTGTTCAGTAAATAAGCCCGCTTGACCTGAAACACCAATAAGAATATCAGGCTTAGCGCCGTGCATTACTTCAACAAGCGAAGCAAACTCACCAGCTACATCCCAAGTGGCAATAGATTTAGTACTTTGTACTAATTTTTGCTGGAAATCACGAAGACCTTCCATACCTTGTGTTAACAAACCAAACCTATCGACCATAAATACTTGACCGCGTGCTTGCTCTACAGAAAGGCCTTCACTAATCATCTGACTAATAATTTGCTCCGCAATACCGCAACCAGCAGAGCCAGCACCAACAAAAGCAACACTCTGCTCTGATAATTTCGAACCTTTACTGCGACAAGCAGCAAGTAAAGTACCAACGGTAACCGAAGCTGTTCCTTGAATATCGTCATTAAAACAACAAATTCTATCTTTATAACGTTGTAATAAAGGCATCGCATTAGGTTGAGCAAAATCTTCAAACTGCAATAAAACATGCGGCCAGCGACGTTTAACTGCGCTGACAAATAACTCTAAGAATTCATTATAAGAATCTTGATCAATACGCTTATGTCGCGCCCCCATATACATAGGATCATCTAACAACTTCTGGTTATTAGTACCAACATCAAGCATAACCGGCAAAGTATGCGCAGGACTAATACCACCACAAGCTGTGTACAGAGACAATTTACCAATAGGAATACCCATACCACCAATACCCTGATCACCTAAGCCTAAAATACGCTCACCATCAGTAACAACAATTATTTTTACTTTATTTTTAGTCGCGTTACGCAACATGTCATCTATATTAAATCGATCTTCATAAGAAATAAACAAACCACGTGAACTGCGATAAATATCAGAAAATTGCTCACAAGCATCGCCTACCGTCGGGGTATAAATAATCGGCATCATTTCGGCAAGATGATTTTGTACTAATTTAAAAAATAACGTTTCATTATTATCATGAATCGCACGTAAATAAATATGCTTATTGATATTCGTTTGAAAGCAGCTGTACTGACGGTATGCTCGTTCAGCTTGTTCATCAATGGTTTCAAAACGTGGCGGTAAAAGCCCTGTTAAGTTAAAGCTTCCGCGCTCTTCTTTGCTAAAGGCACTACCTTTATTTAATAACGGAGTTTCTAATAGTGAAGGTCCAGCATAAGGTATATAAAGTGGGCGTTTAGATTGAGGCATTTGTCTGACTACTTATATGTTTGATGAATAATGAATATGCGCTTAATTAATGATGCAAAGTATAAATGATATTGATCCTGCTGCAAAGCATCAGCATAGTTGAATATGCTAAAAACGAGGATAATCAGTTTAATCGATTTAAAAAAGACATTTCAATTCCGTCATACGAAATAAGTAGATTTTTTTTGACAAAATATCTACTAACAAGCTCGATAATTTCACACCTTTCTAGAGAAAATTACTCATATTAACTAATCAACTTCGGCCATCCAAGCCAATTGAATAGCTTCAAGTACGCGTTCTCCGCAATGTTTAGGGGCATCATCAAAGCGTTCTAAATCGAGTATCCACTGTCTTAAATCAGTGAAATGTAGTTTAAATGGATCAACATCAGGATGTTGTTCAATTAAATCCAAAGCAATCTCTTGTGAGTCACTCCAAAGTAGTCCTTTTGACATAATAATTTACCTATGTGGGTTGTGTTACTTTAGCTTTTTCCTGTTAGGTATAAGCAATAAGCAGATACTGTTGACTAATACAGTCAGACACTAAAATAGCAATCGAAAGAAAAAGAAATCTATAATGAACATTAGTAGAAGCCATATGAATAGCAACTGCGCTTTTCGACAGAAAGAGCAATCAGTATGCCACCACTTTTTAAGTTTACTCTTCATTTTCTATCCACAAAAAACATACTTTATATTTATATTAACGTATCTAGTGATAAATATTCTAGTCATTCCTATCAAAATCGTAACATAAAAAATCTATTTATAAGTTAATAATAGAAATATACTGCTAATATATAATGATAAGTTGGGTTTTTATTCTATATATAATAGTTAAGGCAGTAACATGGATTCTTTTGACAAGCACATCTTAAGTATTTTACAAAAAGATTGTACTCTCTCAACCAGTGATATTGCTGAGCGTGTTGGCCTATCCACAACCCCTTGTTGGCGCAGAATCCAAGCGATGGAAAAGTCAGGTATTATTAAAGGACGTGTTGCACTTGCCGATCCCGAAAAGTTAAACGTAGGTTTGTCTATTTTTGTCATGGTCAAGACCAATCAACATAATCCCGATTGGTTAATGACATTTGCTCAAGTGGCACAAGACTTCCCAGAAATTGTCGAGTTCTATCGTATGAGCGGTGATGTAGATTACTTAATGCGTGTTGTCGTACCTGATATGAAAGCCTACGATCGATTTTATAAGGAGCTTATCACGCGCGTCGACTTCTCTGATATTAGCTCTAGTTTCGCCATGGAAGAAATTAAATACACCACAGCCCTACCCGTTGACTATATATAATTTTACTTGCCTCTCACTTTCCCTAACTAACCGTTTTTTATTCTTTTCTCATATGAAAATTCATTAACATGGTTAGTAAGTAAACTTCATAACCATTTGAAATATCAATAGTTCCATAAATATTAATATTAATATACCAGGTAACTCAAAATACAGTAGCAACTTAACCACCGATTATGAAAATGATTGGATAAGTACATACTTGTCTTATAACTTTAGAACTGAATTTTCGACTAACGTCGGTGAAGAAATTACTGACGATTATGACCCGTAGGATATCAAATTATCGTTTAACCTTACTGGGTATATATCACTAGTATTTGAAGGAATTAATTTAATCGATGAAATCATTTATACCTATGAACGCAATAAATATACGCCCATTGATATTTATAAAAATAGCCGACGTTATTACGCTGGCGTAAGGGTAGATTTGTAGGCTAATAGTATTGATACAAACCTAAGGTTATAGCTAAAATTGCACAGGAAGAGAATAACTAGTAACTAAGATCCAAGGCTATTTGTCTAATGAACTTGACCAAGACCTTAGTCAATTTGATGTAGGATTTCTATTGAATTTTTTCGAAGGAAGTCGGTGCTTATTTTTATAATCGTGATTTATTTGATGCACAAACAGTTATAGCGGCCAAATTAGAAAATGTTACTGAAATGATTCACGAAGAAATTAGTGAGATAGCAAAGCCTGTTAATAAGTAACCTTACTACAAGCTATAAAAACTCGCCGAAGCGAGTTTTTATTACAGCAATAGAGGTTCTCTAGTTACTACTATTTTTTAATTTTCACTGGAAAACCACGATCACGCATTAGTGCTTCAACTTTAGCATCACGTCCTCTAAAAGCACGGTACGCTTCACTTGGGTCAACTGCATTGCGCACACTAAATAAGTGCTCTACTAGTTTATCGGCAACGTCTTTATCGTAAAAACCACCTGGCGCTTGGGCAAAGGCTTCTGCCGCATCAGACGTTAATACTTCAGCCCACATGTAACCATAATAACTTGACGCATAACCTTCACTGCTAAAAATATGTCCAAATTGCGGACTACGATGGCGCATAACAATTTGCTTTGGCATTTTTAACGCTGATAATGTTTCACGTTCAAATTTATCTGGGTTAATACCGGTAGGGTCAACGGTATGAAACTTCATATCAACTAAAGCCGAAGCTAAATACTCAGTGGTACTGAAACCTTGATTAAAGGTTGCGGCTTGTTTTATTTTAGCAATAAGTGCTTTAGGCATAGGCTTGCCTGTTTGATAATGCACAAGATAGTTATTAATCACTTCATCTGTGGACAACCAGCGTTCTAACAACTGCGATTGAAATTCTGTATAATCGCGTACACCTGAATTCAGTGTTGGGTACTCAACTTTAGATGCTAAAAAATGCAAAGCGTGACCAAACTCATGGAAATATGTTTCAGCATCTGACCAAGAGATCAGCGTTGGTTGCCCTGCTACTCCTTTAGAGAAATTAGAGTTATTTGATGAAAGCACATTTTTCTTGCCTTCAAACGTTGTATGGCTACGATACGTAGTCGCCCATGCGCCTGAACGTTTACCTTTACGAGCAAACGGGTCTAAATACCATAAGCCTATATGTTCACCTGAAGTTTTATCTTTTACTTCCCAGACACGAACATCTTCATGAAATACCGGTACAGAGCCATCAGTTACTTCGATAAAATTAAAGTTGAATAAACGATCTGCTACATAAAACATAGCTTCACGGAGATTATTCAATTGTAAATACTGTTTAACTTCATCAGAGTCTAAGTCGTATTTATCTTTGCGTACTTTTTCGGCATAGAAACGGTAATCCCATGCTTGCACTTGTTCTATACCATCCTGTCTTTTTCCAATAGCTAACATGTCGGTAACTTCTTCATCAACACGTGCAATGGCTGCAGGCCAAACTGACTCCATCAAAGCAATAGCATTTTCTGGTGATTTAGCCATACGGTCTTCTAAGCGCCAAGAAGCATAGTTTTTATAACCTAATAAGCCAACTCGCTCATGACGTAACTGTAAAATTTCAGCGATAATAGCGTTATTATCAAAGTCATCACCGTTATCACCACGGCTATAATAGTTTTGCCACACTTGTTTTCTTAACGTTCGCTCTGTTGAATAAGTTAAAAAAGGGTCCATAGAAGAACGCGTATTCGTAATGGCATACTCACCTTGGTGATCTCTTTCGTCAGCTGCTGCAGCAGCAACATTAACAATAGACTCAGGCAAGCCACCCAACTGCTCTTTAGTTAAGTAAACAACATAACTTTCTTCATCAGCTAAAACATTATTACCAAACTTAGTTTGCAACTGTGCCAAACGTTGATTAATTTCAGCGTAACGTGCTTTATCGCTATCATTTAAGGTCGCGCCATCACGTGAAAAACTATTATACGTTAAAAGAACTAAACGCTGCTTTGCCGGACTCAGTACTTTAACTTCATCTGAATTATATACCGCTGAAATACGATCAAATAATTTTTGATTTTGCTTGATGGTAGAAGAAAACGTAGATAATTTTGGTGCTAGCTCTGTTTGAAGTTTTCTAAATTCACTACTTGATTTATTAGCGCGCCAAATACCATAATAAGTAAAAATTCGATTTAAATCACGACCGGTTTTTTCCATCGCAACAATAGTATTTTCAAAGGTTGGCGCTTGACTATTATTAGCAATCAAATCAATTTCAGCTAAGTTAGCCGCCATCGCTTGTTCCATTGCCGGTACTAGGCCAGCTAAAGTCACTTGATCAAATACAGGAACGCCTTGAAAAGGTCCTTGCCATTTAGCTAAAAGTAGCGCTTTTGATTCTTCTAAGGTTTGAACGCTTGCTGTCGCTTTATTTATTGTATTAGCAGCATACTGAACATTAATCGTTTCAGTTGCTGTTGAGCAACCCATCAAAATACTAGATATTAAAAATGCTTTGATAAACTGAGGTTTCATTGAGTATTCTCTTTTTATAGTAATTAGGCTTAGTTTAACAAGTATCTGCTAGAGGAGATATATCAGTAACTACCATCTATCGCAGTAACTATACGGTTAATCTTTTTTGATATTTTCCTATACATAAAAAAGGCCGACTACCTAAATAGTCGGCCCAAAGGGGAGTGGATTTATAACAATTCAATTAAGTAATTTTCTCTATCCTTAAGAATAACGACTAAATGATTTGATATGGGTTGGGAGCTCCCCTTTAAAGTGTGCCGAGTATGTCCATACTCGTTATATACTTACTATTTAGTTGTCACTGTAGCCGTAGCAACAAAATTAACTAATTCTTGTTCCGTAAGAGATTTATCAGCATTACCATCTATTTGTTTAAATGACTTCACTAACCAGTCATTCTTGCCAGCAATGACTTCTTGTTGGCTTAACTTGCCATTTTTGTCAATATCTAGTGAAGTAAAAGTAAATTTATCATTCGACGCTTGCTCTTCTTCAATGACAACTTCAACGATTTCTGTAATCACGGACGTTTCTGAATGTACTAGGGTACTACCTTCATTAGTATCAGCTAGGGCATCATCAGCATTGACAAAAAAAGAAGCCAGACTTACGGCTACAACAAATGCGGTTACTTGCGTTAAACTGATATTATTCATGGTAATCCTCTTTTTATAATTAAAGCGTTTTCATCACGCTAGGTATAATAATTTATTATCGACATAGAGATAGCATAGAGTGTGCCAAAAAAAACAAAATACTGATTTAAAAAGGTTTATTATAAAAATTACTATTTTTTCCACCCTAAACCCTCGTTAAACTGTCGCCAAATACAAACACAATAAAATATTACTGACTATCATTACGTAACAGCCCTATAAAAAATAATATATATTGATAATTTACAATTACTTACCCTTGCATAGCTTATTAGTAATGATTGTCTCAAAATAAAGACACCCTTGTTTTTAGTTTATTTTTATCATACAAAGGGCATACAGATTTAATCACCGCAGAACAGTTCAGGCTAAATTTCATGACTTTCTTTAGCAGACTAAAAAAAAGTAGAGCATCAATAAGGCAGTTGACACTTTCTATTTATATTTTTAGTCAGTCGCTTCTTAATAAAATTTCTATTAATAAACTGACATTAATTGGTTTTACCTTTGTTGCTATGCCTTTAGTAATGGCTTTACTCTTTGGCGCGAATAAAGTCAGCCAATTAGCCAAACAAAGTACTAACGCTATTTATCATGTGGCACAATTAACTCAACTTAACAGCAAGCTTGATGACACTATTGCCAAAATAGAGCGTGCAGCAAGCCAATATATAGTACTAAAAGACGATGAATTACTAACTCAATTTGGTCGTCACCAACATTTATTAAAAAGTATAATCAGGGAAACATCTACGAAAAAACAAGATAAGCAGTTAAAAGAACTACTTATCTTGCTACATTTTGAGAGTGACCGAATAAAGGGTGTGATGCTAAGTAATGAGGTTGAAATAATGTCATTAGCGCAAATCCAGCAAGAATTTAAAACATTGCACCTGATTAATAAAAAACTAGAAAAACGTAGTAATTTCGTTGTCAATCAAAAAGTTTCGAACATACAGCATGCTACTGAAGATATTAGTAATAATATCCTTGAGCGTTTATATATTATCCCTATCACCCTCTTAATTGCGGGTATATTTATCATTTTGATCACTAAACCGTTAGAGCGTCTCACCGATAAAATAAAACGACTAGAGCAAGGTAACTTCGAACAAGAAATTAACTTACACGGTCCCTACGAAGTGATGGAGATAGCCGATGCGCTAGAGAATATGCGGCAACGCCTTCATGCACTTGAGCTACAAAAATCGAGCTTTATTCGGCATATTTCCCATGAGTTAAAAACACCGTTGGCTGCTATTAGAGAAGGCACAGAACTTATCTATGACAATAGTGTTGGCCCACTCAATGAGGATCAACAAGAAATTTGCGATATCATTCGTACCAGTGTAAATCGCCTGCAGCGTTTAATTGAAGACTTACTTGATTTCAATATTGTTCTGGATTCAACCAGCTTGAATGGCTTAGAAAAAATTAATTTATCTACGATCATAAGTGATGTTTGTACCATTAGAAAGCTTGATATTAAATCAAAAAGTTTGACCATGAAATGTAATAATAGTCCTTATTATATGTATAGTAATAGTAAACAACTTAGTGTGATTTTAGATAATATTCTGTCTAATGCGATAAAATACTCCCCTATAGACGGTAATATCACCATAACGTATAACAGTAGCAATGAGTGCATAACTATTAATATAATTGACCAAGGGCCGGGTATAGAGCCATCACTAAGAGAGAAAGTATTTGATGCTTTTTACCAAGGTACAGCACCGATAAACAGCCAAATAAAAGGTAGTGGTTTAGGGCTAACTATAGTCAAAGAGTTATTACTGCGCCTTAATGGCGATATCGAAATAATCCAGGCAAAAAAAATTAGCGCTACCAATGCAAACGGTACTTGTGTCTCTATCACCTTGCCTAATTCTCAAAAAGATAACGAATGATGAAAATAATTAATATTAGCGTAAAAGCTATAATCATTAGCCGGACTAAACAGTACTTTTCAATAACGTTTATTATTCTATTAGCTAATTTATCAAGTGCTTGCCAAATTACAGCTCCGGTCACAGACATAACTCAGAATTCAGTTAAATATAGTCAGTATTACTTAGGGCTAAAAAACCTCAATAATAAGCAGCTTTTGCTCGAAGAACACAAACAACACACTTTAATGGCTGACCAACTTAAGGACAAAGCCCTTAGTCAAGGTAAACTCATTTTAATTTATAGCTTGCCAAACCCTATAGTTTATCAGCCTTACAAAGCTAAAAGACTACTAAATGAGCATTTATTAGCAAGTAGTACCTTAGGTAAAGAAAATTTGGCTTTTACTATGTTATTAAGAGACCAATTAAATAACCAATTGCATTTACTTGAAAAAATAACGTTTTTTGAGCAGAATTTGATTAAACAGAGCAATGCGCATCACAAGATAATTGAGCAATTAAATCAACAATTAGAACATGTAAATCAGCAACTGATGTTACTCAAAAAAATTGACCAAAATATTAATGAGCGTGGCTAATAGCGAGCGGTTTAAATAAGTGTTCAGTTAATCCGTTTAGTATGACCCTAGAGAGGAATTTTTATGAAGCTAAGTAATCACAAGATCACCCGAAATTCAGACAAAATTCTTATTGTAGATGACGATCCCAGTTTATTACGTTTACTGAGCATTCGTTTATCTGCTGCGGGTTATAATGTTGAATCTGCCGCTAATGCAAAAATAGCGTTAGGGACATTACAAAACTTTATTCCTCAAGTTGTTATTAGCGATTTGCGAATGGATGGCATGGATGGTATGGCTTTATTCGAACAAATTAGGGTACAGCATCCTAATATCCCAGTGGTGATCATGACAGCCCACGGTACTATTCCTGATGCGATTAGTGCTACTAAGCAGGGTGTTTTTAGTTTTTTAACAAAGCCCTTTGAAAGCCAAGAACTGTTAGATACTGTTGAGAAAGCAATACGTTTACAGCCTTCAAGCGCTGAAGAGACTTGTGAAACAGAGCTATGGCGTAATAATATTATTAGCCGTAGTACGGTGATGACGTCATTATTACAACAAGCTAAGCAAGTTGCTAACAGTGACTTTAGTGTACTTATTCATAGTCAAAGTGGAACTGGTAAAGAGCTACTAGCAAAAGCAATTCATCAAGCGAGTAATCGCAAAGATAAGATTTTTACTGCCATCAATTGTGCAGCGATCCCAGAACAACTACTTGAATCTGAACTGTTTGGTCACATTAAAGGTGCATTTACCGGTGCAGAGAGAAATCACCAAGGGTTATTTCAAGCAACCGATGGTGGAACTTTATTCTTAGATGAAATTGGAGATATGCCACTTAACTTTCAAGTGAAACTATTACGTGTTTTACAAGAAAGAGAAATCAGACCAGTAGGTAGTACGCAAGCGGTCAAAGTCGATGTACGTATCATATCAGCAACGCATGTTAATTTAACTAAAGCTATTAAATCTGGTATCTTTAGAGAAGATTTATATTACCGATTAAATGTTGTTGAGTTGGAGTTGCCCACTTTAATGCAGCGACGAGAAGATATTCCCCTATTAGTACAGTATTTCTTAAATCAAGCGGTTGAGCGCTCAAACGTACCCATAAAAAGTATTAGCCAAGAAGCCATGGAGTTACTGATTAGTGCGCCTTGGCCAGGTAATATTAGACAGCTGCAAAATGTTATAGAACAAAGTATTGCACTATCGACTGAAAGTGTCATCAGTGCAAATCTAGTAAAAAATGCATTGCGTGATGATTCAACTCAACTCCCCTCTTTTCAGCAAGCACGAGATCATTTTGAACGGGATTATTTATCCAAGTTATTAAAAATTACTGCGGGTAATGTTTCGCAGGCTGCGCGAATTGCTCAGCGCAATCGTACCGAGTTTTATAAGTTATTAAATCGTCATCACTTAGTAGCTGAATCATACCGAGAAGAGTAAAGCTAATTTTTGCTAATTTATTATTTTTTAAACCTGTCCGAAAAATAAAGTCATATCAAGTGATATGACTTTTTATATTCTTATTTTGCTACCCAATTAGGGATTTCTGTTATCTAATTAAGCTTGAAGTCTACCTTTCTCACTTTAATATTCACGCCAGCATCAGTTAACTCTTGGTAAAAATCTCCTTCTTGGCAATAGCTAACTTGTTGGCAAACAATTACGTACTTAAGCACGCCAGCTTTGTCACTTTTAAGTGCAGCTTGTTTAAACCAATACATTGCCTGGCTAAGGTCCTTATCAATATATTCACCGCTCAAGTACATTTCAGCTAAGTTGACTTGCCCTTGAGCAAAACCTAACTGAGCAGAGCGACTAAAGCGCTCAAAAGCTTGTTGTAAGTTATTCTCTAAGTAGCTCGATTTTTTAAAGCTTAACCCTGCAAGGTTTTCTCGTTTACCCGGAATGTACACTGTTGAACTAACTTTAGGCTCAGGATCATTGATATAATTTCCATAAAGCATATTTTTATCTGGCCGTTTAATCATATAAATGGCTGTTGAGTCATGCATGGTTTTTAACTGGGAGAGCTTTAAATCATAACGCTTAGACTCGAAATAACCTTTGTATCTTAATTGTCCATAACGAATGCTATCTTTCACTGCTTGTTGGCGAAGGTAAAAAACATTACCGTAAAGCAGTGTTACAATATCACCGGTAATATCGACAACTTTGGCAATACGATATTTTTCATTCGGTCTAAGATTTTCACTCAGTAAACGAAAATCTAAAAAGTAAATATCATCCACTTTAGGACTAGCAAGGTAAGCTAAGCTGTTCTTATCTTCTTGTTGATATTGATTCGTCTTATTATAAATAAAAAGGCACAACCACAGTAAAACAATAACCTTCAATACGTTAGCAACACTAAAGTGACTAGTAAGCCAAAGAACTGTTTGTCTTGTCCTTATTGTAGTGTTCATTGCTACCTTCACAGTATTATCAATACCATTCTGTCCTTTAATCTTCTCCATTCATCATCCTTAACTTTGCAAATTGAAAAAAGAACCTTAAGTTACTAGCTCTAGAGTAACCTAGCTTGTAACCAAGCTGAAATATCAGCGAGTTGCTCTGGTAAGACAGAATGCTCCATTGGGTAACTCTGCCAAGTAACTTTATAATTAGCTGCCGTTAGCAATGTATTTGCCATTTTACCTGAACTCATAGGTACAACATCATCTCGCTCACCATGGTTTTGTAAAATAGGCGTAGCGATATTAGCACGATGACATTGCTCTGGTAATTTATCTGCTGTTGGTAAATAACAAGATAATGCCAAAATACCTGCTAAGCTTTGCGAGAAACGTAAACCAGTAAATAAACTCAACACACCACCTTGGCTAAAACCAGCTAAGACTATGTTTTTGGCTGCTATACCTAAATCAATCTGCTCTTGAATTAACGCTTGTACACGTTTTTCAGACTCTAATACACCTTTCATGTCAGCACGGTTATGTAAATCCATACTTTTAATGTCATACCAAGAGCGCATAACATAACCTTGGTTAATTGTTACAGCTTGCTCTGGTGCGTGGGGGAAGATAAAGCGTATACCATGATTTTCTGGCAAAGCTAACACTGGCACGATAGGTGCAAAACCAGCACCAGAGTCTCCCAGGCCATGTAACCAGATGACACAGGACGTTGCTGGCAATTTAGGTTCTATAGTAATTCGTTCAAGTGATGTTGTGGACATAAAATTCAATAATTTATTCGTTAATAAAAAGATGGCACATCATAACAACCGTTAGTGTCTGTGGCAAAATAGCATATCGACTATTGTGTTGATGTTTACAATAATTGTCCGATATTACTTTGCAAGTAATCTAAAAAGGTTCGGCGTTTACTGTTACTGGCAATATTACAGCTTTGATAAAGTACGTTTAAACGTTGGCGACACTCTCAGTACTGAGCGATAATCGTTGTAGTGATTGTTCTGGTGACGTATTTTTAAAATATCTGTTTTTAACGCATAATTCCTATAATATAATCCCCAGGTCAACAGCTTCTTCCGCGGCCTGAAAACGTATTCCAGGATTTGACAGTATCACTTTTTACCATCAATATTCACTTGGCCAATTTTTTCATAGTTATGAAAGTGCCAATGCTGACTTTCTCCTAGGATACAATCATATTGGCTAATTCTTTCTAGTTTTATTACCTTTTCTTACAACAATTTACTTTCTACTTCAGACGATATACTTGTCAAAAGCTAAATAAATGGTGGGAAGCTTAATAACTCTTTCGTAATCCTGTTTGTTGTCGGTAACGCTTGTTAGTTTGAGACAAAACAAAGATAAAACTTGGGATAAAATTCAGGAATCTATCCTGAGTAATGCTGATAATTTAACTTGGTTTTAGGATAACGCCTAAAAAATTTGTCAATTAAGGTACTTATAATTTTATTATAAAAACTCTAATGGTAATAAAATTATCTTGCGACTGATAAAATAAAGAATAAAGCTCTTCTTCTACTTTAACTAAGGTATCTCTTTGCTCTTGCTATCAGCTAAGTTAAAAAATTCATTCAGCAGTAATCATGCCTAATTAACGAGTTGGGTTATCAATATTAAATAGCCTAATTATTTTCGTAGTATCCATCAGATTACTCACTATTCATTGATCTATCTCAGGCATCGCTACTAACTATTAATTACGATCCTTATAACAACCACTCAGCATAATAAATGTAAGAAAAGATAGTCGGCTAGGATAGCGTGATTTACACTGTCCCATTACGATGACTGCAATTTATTGCATTTCCTGAATAAGTAAATAAGCTAGCTAGTTCTATACGAATTATCTAGCTTATTTTTATTGGCTAGCTTAAGAGCCATTCGAGCTTATTACTAAACCAGCGACAACATAATTAGATAACAATTAAAATATAATAGAGTAAATAATATGCGTGCAGTATTTTTAGATAAAAACACCTTCAGTTCTGCTCTTGATTTTTTAGCCATCGAACAACAGGTTACTCAGTTAGTCTGTTATGCCAATACTTCTGCTACTGAAATTATACCGCGCTGCCTTAATGCCGATATTATTATTACAAATAAAGTCCTGTTAACTGCCGAAATATTATCAGCCTTACCTAACGTAAAGCTCATTTGTATCAGTGCTACCGGTTATAACAATGTAGATATTGAAGCAGCTAGCTATTTGAATATAGCTGTTACCAATGTCAGCGGTTATGCAGGACAAGCGGTAGCGCAATATGTTTTTGCCCAGTTACTCGAGTATTATCAACAAACCAGTCATCAAAATAGTAATACTGAGCAAGGTTTATGGTCAAAAAGCGAGGCTTTTTGTTACCACGGTAATGGCATCAGAGAATTAGCCGGCAAAACACTAGGCATAATTGGTTACGGTAATTTAGCTAAAGCAGTTGTAGGTATTGCACAGGCTTTTAATATGAACGTTATTATTAGTGAGCGACCTACAGCACTTGTAATTAGAGCAGATAGAGTTACTTTTGATCAAGTTATCGAGCAAGCTGACATTATTAGCTTACATTGCCCACAAACGGCTGAAACAGAAAATTTAATCAATGCTGATGTTTTATCACGTATGAAAAATACTGCGGTATTGGTCAATACTGCTCGAGGGGCTTTGATTGATGAACTCGCTTTACTCAATGCCTTAAAAAGCAAAGACATTGCTTGTGCTATTTTAGACGTGTTAACACAAGAGCCACCACCAGCGTCGCACCCGTTACTTAACTGTCATTTAGCGAATTTGAAAATTACCGCACATATTGCTTGGGCAAGTATTGAAGCACAAAAACGACTTATTAATTTACTAAGCGATAATATCATTGCTTTTAAACAGGGTAAACGCTTAAACCGCTTAGCCTAAATTAACC
>CAJWZC010000053.1 GCA_913049915.1 uncultured Colwellia sp. | reverse complement strand
GGATCAAGACTCACCATAAGAGCGGTAATTAGCCATCCACGCTGGTATAAGAAAAATGCTGTATTAATTTATGGTGCGGGCTCTGCTGGACGTCAACTATCAACGGCTTTATCGCATGGGGCTGAGTATCATGCAGTCGCCTTTGTTGATGATGACAGTGCATTGCAAAGAAGCGTTATTGAAGGTATCCATGTTTATGCACCTGAGGCAATATCAAGTCTTATCAAAAGTAAAAATATAGAAAAAATATTATTAGTCATGCCTAGTGCTTTAAGGGTACGTCGTAAAGAAGTGTTGAGTAAAATTGATTCACTTGGTGTGCAGATATTAACTATTCCTGGTATGGCTGAGTTAGTGTTGCAGGCGTTAGCTAAAACACAAAATTCGACTCGCTTTTGTATGGTTCGTTTTGGTAATATTTTAGGTTCATCGGGTTCTGTTGTGCCTTTGGTTAGAAAGCAAATTAGAGCAGGCGGGCCATTAACGTTAACGCATCCTGATATTACGCGATATTTTATGACTATTCCTGAAGCAGCACAGCTTGTTATTCAAGCCGGCGCCATGTGTAAAGGTCGTGATGTTTTTGTGCTTGATATGGGCGATGCGGTAAAAGTTTATGATTTAGCACGTAAAATAATTCAGTTAGGCGGTTTCTCTGTAAAAGATGCTCAAGCACCTGATGGTGATATTGAGATTAAATGTACGGGTTTACGACCCGGTGAAAAGCTTTATGAAGAGCTCCTTATAGGCGATAACGTTGAAGGAACTAATCATGAGCGTATTATGACGGCTAGTGAAGGTATGCTTGATTGGCGCGACTTAGAGATACTATTAGCAAAACTTGACGATGCTTGCCATGCGTTTGACCATGAATTAATTCGTGACATATTATTTAAAGCGCCAACGGGGTTTAATCCTACGGATGGTATTTGTGATTTGGTGTGGCAACAGAAGAATAGTACGAGCCAAAAAATCGCTGATATTATTGAATTGAAAGTCGCTAATTAGTTTTAAGTTCTCAGCTTGAACAAGTTTGACGTGAATAAATAGAGCGCCAACAAGTTCCCGCCTACCGTGACCATATAGGTAGGCGAGATTTTAATCGAGTATGTTAGAATTGCTTATCTATTCTTACATCACCGTTGGCAAGGTAAACCATTCTTACTGCATCTTGGCGATGAAAGACCATTTGTTGATCAAAGTCTTGAACTACCATATATTGCTGGCATTGCTTTTCAGTGCATTCTACTTCAATCATTAATTCCACTAATCGCACAGTTACCGTTTTAGCTTGGCTACGATTATTGACCATTTTACCGCCAATAATTGCACCTAAAATGGTAGCCGCTGTTCGGCCACTGCCACCACCAAATTGATTACCAATGGCACCGCCAACTAGTGCGCCACCAAAAGTTTTCCAACCGTTGCTTTTATCTTTGATCAGTTCTTCTTGGCTAATATTTCTAGTAGAAATAACTGTACCAAAGAGTACTTTTTCAACCGGTACAGCTTTGTTTCGATCATAATTGGCATTTGCTGAAATACTGAATAAAAAGATAAACAGGGCTAAACATATTATTAATAACGATTTCATAGGTACTCCTCACTAGCTACTAGTTACCAGCTAACGAATTCTTTGCCTTTAGTTTTACGGATTTCAGTTTCATCAGCCCATTCGATTAAGCCACTTTCTAAATCCATTAAACGTAGGGTAAATTTATAATAAACATCAGATTGATCTTTATTCGATTTAACTATGCTAGCTAGGTTGCCATAGAGCATGTATTGAGCGCCAACTTGCTTACCAAATTGCATGGCTTTAGCTGAATTAACCATGCCGCTGTTTTGTTGGTAATCAAGTTGTTTACGTGCTGCTTCTACTCGACCCATATCAACAAATCTGAATTTACCAGAACGCAGTAACTTGGTAGAGATAGAGTCAGTAATTGATTCGGTATCAATATGCTCACTGGTTTTGTTTTTGATACTTTCTACAAACATAATAGGACGGGTATTTGCTGTTAAGGTACCAATTACTGGAGATACCAATAAAGAGTCAGTCATTTGACCAGCAACTTTTTGCAGATCAGTAGAGCCAAAGCTAATATCCGTTGTTTCAACTTCGTTTGCATCGCCATAACGTACTACCGATTTATTGGTACAGCCGGTAACAAGGGTAAGCGTTAATGCAACACTGGTAATTATTATAAGTTTTTTCATTGGGCATCCTTTAATATTAGTAATGTTAATTTGTAGTTCTAAATATTTTATATCGTCATATTAGTTAGAATATGACGAGTCAGAGATATAATTATTTACTGAATTTTCACTTATTCATTCGTTAAAATTTAAAAGATTTTTCGGCTACTTCACGCACATAGAGACTAAAAGAGACTACGTGAGAAGTGGGTGCTAAGCTAGGTACTGTGGCTGTTTGCATACCGTGTAAATCAAGTGGTTGCCAAGGACTTTTACCCGCTTCAATAACAAAACCGTCTTTATCAAACCAAGCAAACTGATATTGCAGTTTGAGTGTTTTTTTATAGGTGCTGGTTAGTGATAAATTAATTTCGAGCAAATCATTACTTGTTCTAGAACGAATATCACTTATATGAAGCTTATTTCCTAACTCTGAGTTATGCACTTGTAAATGTTTACTGAATTTTTGACCTGGGGCTATTTGATCACTGCCCACCCCAGAAGTAACTGGAGGGATATTTTTACAACTACCGATCAATAACGTTGTTGTTAAAATTGCTATTAGTAGGGCTGAACGTTTTGATGTCGCTGCAGCCTTTAGCGCAGTAGAGGCTTTTATAATAGATGTCATTTTTTTCATTTTTAGTACTCCATATTTTAACTGGACGATATTTTTATTAATATTTGAAGCTAAGTGGTTAATTAACCCTGCAAGTTAACGTTGTAAATCTACTGTACAATTTAAAGGTTGATACTCTGGTGATTAGTATAATTACCGATAGAGGTTAATTTTACTAAGGTTTGTCTGTCTTCATTAATTTCAACAGTGATAGTGCGATTACTACCGTTAATGTTTAATGTTAGTTGGTGTTGCCCCGTTGCTAAGTCTAGCCTTAACACATGAATACTATCGGGTAATGTACTCCAACTTCGGGTATCTGCTTTTTCAGAGGCTATATTATAAAGGCCAGCTAAAATATTACCGACATCGCCACCTTTACGACTTATCTGTTGTCTAATTTCTTCTTTTGCCACAAGTCGTACAATTTGTCTGCTGACAATTGCTGGCATTTCATCTTGTAGTTGCTTGGCTGCAAGCGATTGTAGGCGAACAATTTCATTTGATTGATAGGTTTCACCTTGGTAGCTTAATGAAAGACCTGAGTATTGACGTAAGCGGTTTTGATAACTCGGTAAAGCGACACTATAAAAACGCATGTCGTTACGGCTAGTGAAAATAGGCAGATTAATAGAGACTTCTTGTTTACTTGGGATGATGCCTTGCTCTACCAGTATAACTAACTGACCACTTTGCCTTAATTTGTTTTGAGTACTATTTTTTGGGCGAGTAGTTTGAGTTATGTCACTAGCAAAGCGCTTGCTAAATAGCTGAATGTCATTACTCATCGCTAGCTTATTCGCTAATCGCCAAACGTCTTGTTGCACTGTTACATTGCGGGGATAAATCTCTAACGCTTTTTTGTAGTCAATATAAGCATCATTAGCTTGTCCTACTGCCTCATAAAGTAAGCCAGACAGGTAGAAGGTATATGCATTTTGAAAACCATTTTTGACTTCACCAATAGTCGTATTCATTGCAGGGTATTTACTGGCTAAGCTTTCAGGACTGATCCCCTTTTTTGCTAGGCTATCTTGGGCGTCAAAAAGTGCTTTTTTATTGGCTTGTAAAGCTTTTTTTTGTACTAAATTTGCACGGCGTATTTCAACTAAGGCACCAGAGAGATCATTATGATCTAAGTAGTTGAGTGCTTGGTAACAATGCAGCATGCTTTGTTCATAATAAGGGATGTCATATCGCGTTGCATTGTCGTTACTTACTATTGCGGTAACATTTTCGATGCCACGACTGAGTTGAATTTTAGCTGCTTGTTCTGCTTGCTGTACTTGTCGGTATACCAGAGCGAAGTTTTGTTGACTTTTTTTGTGGTCACTGGCGAGAAATTCTAAACGGGCTTTTTCTAACAAACTTAATCCGTAACTACCATTATTTTCACTACGCTCGGGTATCAATGCTAACGCTTGTTCGAAGTTGCCACGCTGCTGAGCATTCTTTACCCCTTGCATCTGTTTATTGTAGTTACTAAATAGATCACTAAACGCAGTACCTGCACAAGCGCTTACTGTTAATGAAAGTAGTATGACTGTTGTAACTTTTAAAAAAATATTTAGCATTTTATTAGCTTATCTTGTTAGCAATAGATAGCAAGGTTAATTCTGTATAAAAATATAAATTATTGCCACGAATATTAAGGTAATAACGATGTTCTAGCACAAGTCAGTCATGTTCAAAGAAATATATAATTAAGCATTCATTTGAAACGAGTAAACGATAGATTTTCGATTAGAGGTTTCAATATACAGAGTTGACTATGGTTGAACAAATAGGTGTGCAACTGTGCTCTTAATATTTATAGCTTTGATTTTTCACACAGTAAAGAGTGGCTCAGAAGGGGTAATCGACAAAACATTACCAAAGCAGAAGAGTACGCTAATACTTATGGGAAAAAATAACGATATTGGTTGTCACACTGAAGGTAGTTAATATGGTAACTGTTGTCTTAATATTCCTCGTGAAGTTGCTACATTATGACTGTTAGGTACTGCGGTGATCTTGCTGTTAGGTTTGATTTCTTATTTAACTAGCTTCATCACTATAGAGAAAAAAACTACTGACTAATTAGACCCTGTAACAGATTATTCGTAAGATGTAATTATCAATAGCTGAAGTATTCATTCGTGGCTACTCTGGCTAAGGCTTTTATGTGGTTTTGTAGTCTTTATTTTCGTTATCTATTAGGGTTATACTTTTTCGAACTAGTAAGGGGAGAATTTATAGCTATCATTGGCCCTTATTTCATCCTATTTTATCTTCACTTTGCCGAAAACAGTTTTATCCTATCGATAGTAGCTGTTATTTTATATCTATATCAATTTATAAAGACTAATTTAAATAGTGCTAACCTGATGAGGATTTAATTATCGTTACTGTAATCGTTCAAACATTTATCAATAAACATAAAAGCTTATGCTTTGTTGTTCCTATTCTGGTGCTGCTCAGTTTATCATCTAGCCCAGTGTTAGCTGAAAAACAGCCTAGCCAACAGCCAAGTAATCATGAGCGTAAGCTGGTTATTGATGAAAAAAATATCACCAAACATAGCACCAAGATTAATGGTGAAAAGTTTAAGTACACCGCTACTACAGGAACACAACCAGTATGGGATGAAGAAGGTAATCCAATGGCTAGTTTATTTTATACTTATTATCAGCGTAGCGATGTAAAAGATACGGCTAAGCGGCCATTAGTTATTTCCTTTAATGGTGGCCCAGGCTCTGCTTCTGTATGGATGCATGTAGCTTATACAGGTCCAAGAGTATTAAATGTTGATGATGAAGGTTATCCATTGCAGCCATACGGTGTAAAGACTAATGCTTATTCAATTTTAGATGTAGCTGATATCGTTTTTGTTAACCCGGTAAATACCGGCTATTCACGTGTTTTAGCGGGTAAAGACGGTAAAATGCCAACTAAAGCGCAACAAAAGAATATGTTCTTTGGCGTAAATGCCGATGTTAAATATTTAGCAGAATGGGTTAATACTTTTGTAAGTAGAAATAACCGCTGGCGCTCACCTAAATATTTAATTGGTGAAAGCTATGGTACTACGCGTGTTGCCGGTTTAGCGAAAGAGTTGCAAGAGCGTCAATGGATGTACGTTAATGGCGTGATTTTAGTTTCACCGACGGATATCGGTATCAAACGAGATGGTCCAGTAAAAGCGGCTAATAGGTTACCTTACTTTACTGCAGCCGCTTGGTATCACAAAGCGTTAACCCCAGCACTACAACAAAAGCCGTTAGATGAATTACTTGCAGAAGTTGAGAGCTTTACTATTAGCGAATATTTACCCGCTTTAGCTAAAGGTGGTTTTATTTTGGCCCAAGAGAAACAGGCAATTGCTGAACAAGTTGCTACTTATTCAGGTTTATCTGTAATAGCGGTTATTGATAATAATTTAGATGTAGATAATCAATTTTTCTGGAAAGAATTATTACGTGATAGAAAGCAAACTATTGGCCGTTTAGATTCTCGTTATTTGGGTATTGATAAAAAAGTTGTTGGCTCACGTCCTGATTATAACGCGGAGTTAAGCTCATGGTTACACAGCTTTACTCCAGCGATTAACTATTATTTACGTGAAGAGTTAGATTATAAAACAGACATTAAATATAACATGTTTGGTAATGTTCACCCATGGGATCGCACCGGTAATAATACTGGTGAAGGTTTGCGTTCAGCGATGGCACAAAACCCTTATCTGCAAGTAATGATTCAATCAGGCTACTTTGATGGCGCGACTAACTATTTTGATGCTAAATATACTATGTGGCAATTAGACCCAAGTGGGCTAATGAAAGACCGGCTGTCATTTAAAGGTTATGAAAGTGGTCATATGATGTATTTACGACATGAAGACTTACGCGATGCTAATCAAGACATTCGTGACTTTATTAAGCAAAGTCTTCCTACTAAGGGGCAAGCAGCTAAGTACTAAACTATTCTAGCTAAATTCCCTTGTATAAATAAAAAGCTTACTCAAAAATTTGAGTGAGCTTTTTTACTAAATACGAGCTCGTGTAACATAAATAAATGCAGATACGAGCTCGTGTAACATAAATAAATGCAGAATTTTTATATATTGATTTCTTTTTAGGCAAAATAGCCGTATAATGCGCGCCCAATTATAGTCCTATTGTTGAACTACCTAAAGTAGCAATAAACGATAGTAACAGCGAGTAAAGCCTGTGTTAGATAAATTAAGAAACGTGGCAATTATTGCCCACGTTGACCACGGAAAAACCACTTTAGTTGATAAATTATTAGAGCAGTCTGGTACTCTAGATACGCGTGGCGGTCTAGAAGAACGTACAATGGATTCGAATGATATCGAAAAAGAACGTGGTATCACAATCTTAGCTAAAAACACGGCTGTTAACTGGAATGGCTACCGTGTAAACATCGTAGATACTCCTGGCCATGCTGATTTTGGTGGTGAAGTTGAGCGTGTAATGTCAATGGTAGATTCAGTTTTACTTATTGTTGATGCACAAGAAGGCCCTATGCCACAAACGCGTTTTGTTACCAAAAAAGCGTTTGCTCAAGGTTTAAAACCAATTCTTGTTATTAACAAAGTTGATAAGCCTGGTTCTCGTCCTGATTGGGTTATGGACCAAGTTTTTGAATTGTTTGATAACCTTGGTGCTACAGATGAACAGCTTGACTTTAAAGTTGTTTACGCTTCAGCAATCAATGGTTGGGCTTCGTTAGAAGAAGGCGTTACTGGTACTGACATGACTCCTTTATTCGATACTATCATTAAAGAAGTTCCACAGCCAATTGCTGATCCAGAGGGCGCATTCCAAATGCAGATCTCTCAACTTGATTACAACTCGTACTTAGGTGTAATTGGCGTTGGCCGTATTACCCGTGGTTCTGTTAAGCCGAACCAACAAGTAACGATACAATTAGCAAACGGTGGCGTTCATAACGCTAAAGTTGGTAAAGTATTTGGTTACTTAGGCCTAGAGCGTCTTGATATTGCTGAAGGTTTTGCTGGCGACATTATTGCCATTACTGGTTTGGGTGAATTAAAGATTTCTGATACGGTTTGTTGTCCGACAGAAGTTGAAGGTTTACCAGCATTGTCTGTTGATGAACCAACTATTAACATGACTTTCCAAGTAAATACTTCACCATTTTGTGGTAAAGAAGGTAAGTATGTTACTTCACGTAACATCAAAGACCGTTTAGATAAAGAATTGATTCATAACGTTGCTTTACGTGTTGAACAACTTGCTGATGCTGATAAATTTAAAGTATCAGGTCGTGGCGAACTTCACTTAGGTATCCTAATTGAAAATATGCGTCGTGAAGGTTTTGAATTAGCGGTATCACGTCCTGAAGTTATTATTCGTGAAATTGATGGTCAGTTACAAGAACCATATGAAACAGTAACGATTGATGTTGAAGAGCAACATCAAGGACCTATCATGGAGAAGATGGGTGTTCGTAAAGCTGAATTAACTGATATGGCACCAGATGGTACTGGCCGTATTCGTATGGACTTCATCATGCCTAGCCGTGGTTTAATTGGTTTCCAAACTGAATTTATGACATTAACGTCAGGTTCTGGTTTGATTTATCATACGTTCTTTGAGTACGGACCTCACAAGGGTGGCGAAATTGGCCAACGTAAAAATGGTGTAATGGTTGGTAATGCGACTGGTAAAGCATTAACAAACGCTATCTTTAACTTACAATCACGCGGTCGTATGTTAATCGGACACGGTGTTGATATTTATGAAGGTCAAGTTATTGGTATTCATAGTCGTGATAACGATTTAACAGTAAATGCCCTTAAAGGTAAGCAGTTAACTAACGTTCGTTCATCAGGTACTGATGAAGCACAAACATTAACGCCACCTATTGTTATGTCATTAGAGCAAGCATTAGAGTTTATCGATAACGATGAATTAGTAGAAGTAACACCGTTAAGCATTCGTATACGTAAAAAATTCTTGAAAGAGAATGATCGTAAACGCGAAGGTCGTGGTGTTAAATAATTACTAACTCACTTTTGTAAGTTGGAATATTTAAAAGCCCCTATTACGCAAGTAATAGGGGCTTTTTTGTAGCTATTTTTTGGTGATAAAAATAATTCTTAGAAAATTGTCTATAAATGACTGATAGGATTTGTAAGACATATCTGCAATTGTGATCCGTTTTAGCAATAATTTATTTGTTACTTTATGGGTAAGCCATTGTTTGCTTTTGTAAAAAATAAAAGGACAATAATATTATTAATATTTTGTTACCTATTACTAGAAAATATAAAAGCAGGGCAGGTATTTTGTAACTATGCTTAGGTACATCAAGTAGTATGTAGCATACTGCGTTTTTTTAAACAAAAGGAATTGTATTATGTCAGCGTCCCAATTAAAAACACTTCAAGAGCTTAGTCAGATATTTAGTCAAGGTAAAGCGAACCCTAAACAGATCCAGCAACTCTCAGCCTTGTTGGCGGAAATTAATCTTTATGATGAAGAGGAGCAAACGGCAAAAAGTACAAAAGTCAGTTTTATTGCCGCACCTCGCTTTGGTTGATGTTAAATAGTGCTAAGTCTTCATCTGAGTGTATATCTATTTATACCTTATTTTAACTAAATATTTTCTTGATAAGTCGCTGCATCTATAATTGACCATAAATGAAATATTCCAGCAATAATTGCTGGAATTACCATCCACCAAAGTGCATAACCGCCAACACAGATAATAGCAAAAATTAACGCAGCCACTAACCTACCTTGGACTAGTTGTCCCAGACCAGGAAAAAAAACATTACATATAGCTGAAATTACATTACCCGCCGAACCTTGACTAGCCATTAGTGACTCCTAATTTATTGTATGAATACCAGCATATGCTAGCTTATTAATGTGCTCTATCTTAATATATGTACTATCTTAGTGAAATCAGTAAATTGTTAACAAATATGAGTTTATTAAAAGTAACAAAAATTAGTAAATATTGGCAAGAGCACAAAGGGTTATTATTTTATTTTATTCGCCGTGTTAGACGTGAACAAATACAAGTTGTCGCAGGCTATTTATCTTATGTATGTTTAATGTCTTTAGTGCCTTTGGTTGTTGTTATGTTCTCGGTAATGACAGCTTTTCCTCTCTTTGCAGAATTGCAGCATAGTATCGAGCAATTTGTTTATCAAAACTTTGTACCGTCAGCTGGCGATGTATTGCAGCAATATTTAACTGGCTTTGTAGATAATGCCTCAAAAATGTCAGCAGTCGCTATATCGTTTTTGTTTGTCGCTGCATTGCTACTTATTTCAACTATTGATACTACCTTTAATAAAATTTGGCGAGTAACCGATAAACGCCGCAGTATAACTTCGTTTGCCATGTATTGGATGGTATTAACGCTTGGGCCGATTCTAGTTGGCGCGAGTATTGTACTATCTTCCTATATCGTTTCTCTTGTCGAGGTTGATGAATATGATTTATTAGGACTTTTTGATGTCTTTTTACGTTTATTGCCACTACTGTCTTCCATTATCGCTTTTATCATTTTATATATAGCTGTTCCTAATAAAGCGGTACCTTTTAAATATGCTTTATCCGGTGCTATTGTTGCCGGTGTTTTATTTGAACTCGCTAAAAAAGCTTTTGCATTATATATAACGGCATTTCCTTCATACCAAGTGATTTATGGCGCACTAGCCGCAATACCGATTATATTCTTGTGGGTTTATGTTTCTTGGATTATTGTGCTTACGGGGGCATTAATAACCGTATCACTACAAGAGCATAGGATGTTGAAAGAAAAAAAGTATAACGATAGCTGCAGTCCACAAGAAAATGATGAGCAAATTTTATGATCGCTCTAATACAGCGTGTTAGTGAGGCTAGTGTCACGGTCGATGAAAAAATCATTGGTCAAATTAAAAAGGGCTTATTGGTATTTCTTGCTATAGAGCCATTAGATAATGAACAAAAAGCAAGCCGATTAGCTGAACGTGTCGCAGGTTATCGTATCTTTAATGATGATAATGGCAAGATGAATTTAAATGTTAAACAAGTACGGGGCGAACTGTTAGTTATTTCTCAATTTACATTAGCTGCAGATACCTCAAGCGGAATGCGTCCGAGCTTTACCACTGCGGCAAAACCAGAATTGAGTAATTATCTCTATCAGTATTTTAACCGCCAACTGCGCAATAAAGGGTTTGAAATACCTACTGGGGAATTTGGTGCTGATATGAAAATTGCCTTGATTAATGATGGTCCAGTTACTTTTACCTTAACTATCTAACTCGCTTCGCCACTGTTTATTTTTTAGCTAATTAAACTATCTCTTTTAGATTAGCGGTGTTATAATCTCGCGCCCGTTAAGTTTGAGTTTTGACTTTAATGTTTAAGTTATGTCTAAATTACAACCTAAACGGGGGTCTTTCAAAAGGCAGTGACGGGTCAATTTTTGGCCTTAAATTTTATATTATCTTATTATTTATCTTGTATTTAGCAAGGTTTAGAAAAAGATAACAATGGAGCAAAATCAATGATCCAAATGCAATCACAGCTGAATGTTGCTGATAACAGTGGCGCTAAGCGTGTTCAATGTATAAAGGTTCTTGGTGGCTCGCACCGTCGCTATGCACGCATTGGTGATATCATCAAAGTTGCCGTAAAGGAAGCAAGTCCTCGCGGTAAAGTAAAAAAAGGTGATGTTCACACTGCGGTAGTGGTGCGCACTAAGAAAGGTGTTCGTCGTACTGATGGTTCTGCTATCCGTTTCGATGAAAACGCGGCTGTAATGTTAAACGCTAACTTACAACCAATTGGTACTCGTATTTTCGGGCCTGTGACACGTGAACTTCGTAATGAAAAATTTATGAAGATCGTATCATTAGCACCAGAAGTACTATAAGGAGTCACGATAATGGCATCTAAAATTCGTCGTGATGATGAAGTAATTATACTTGCAGGTAAAGACAAAGGCAAAACTGGTAAAGTTACCAAAGTTCTTGTTGAAGACGGCAAAGTATTCGTAGAAGGTATCAACCTAATCAAGAAACACACTAAGCCTGTACCTCAGTTACAGCAGCCTGGTGGGATTGTTGAGAAAGAAGCACCTTTACAAGTTTCCAACGTAGCGATCGTTAACTCAGCAACGGGTAAAGCGGATCGTGTTGGTTTTAGAATTGAAGACGGCAAAAAAGTACGTTTTTTCAAATCTAATAACGAATTAATTTAATTGGAGTAAACGATGGCGAAACTGCATGATTTATATAAAGATACAGTTGTAGCTGAATTGCAAAAGCAATTTGGTTATAAAAGTGTCATGCAAGTCCCTCGGATTGAAAAGATCACCCTTAACATGGGTGTTGGTGAAGCTATTTCTGATAAAAAAGTTTTAGAACACGCCACAAATGATCTTACTGCAATCTCAGGGCAAAAGCCGATCACGACAGTGGCACGCAAATCAGTTGCGGGCTTCAAAATTCGTGAAGGCTACCCTATTGGTACGAAAGTAACTCTACGCGGCGAACGTATGTGGGAATTTTTAGAGCGTTTAATCTCTATCTCTATTCCTCGTATCCGTGACTTCCGTGGCTTAAATCCTAAGTCATTCGATGGTCGTGGTAACTACAGTATGGGCGTTCGTGAGCAAATCATCTTCCCTGAAATCGAATACGATAAAATCGATAAGATTCGCGGATTAGATATCACTATTACTACTAGCGCGAAAGATAACGAAGAAGGACTAGCACTATTGTCCGCCTTTGAATTCCCGTTCAAGAAGAAGGTGTAGAGTTATGGCTAAAACGTCAATGAAAGCTCGTGAAGCTAAAAGAACCAAGTTAGTAGCACAATATGCTGAAAAGCGTGCTGCATTAAAAGCAATCATTTCAAGCGCAGATTCTTCTGAAGAAGCTCGCTGGGAAGCTGTATTGAAACTTCAAAGTTTACCTCGTGATTCGAGCAGTAGTCGTCAACGTAACCGTTGTAACATTACTGGACGTCCACATGGATACTTACGTAAATTTGGTTTGAGCCGTATTAAATTACGCGAAACTATGATGCGCGGTGAAGTTCCAGGTCTGAAGAAAGCTAGTTGGTAATTCACGGGAGTAAATGGTTATGATGACTGATCCTATCGCGGACATGTTTACACGCATCCGCAACGGTCAAACTGCAGCAAAAGTTGCAGTATTAATGCCATCTTCAAAAGTTAAAGTTGCAATTGCTACTTTGCTTAAAGAAGAAGGTTATATTTCAGAGTTTTCAGTATCAGGCGAAGTTAAACCTGAACTTGCTGTAACTTTAAAGTATTTTGAAGGTAAAGAAGTAATCGAAAAGATCAAACGTGTTTCACGTCCTGGTCTTCGTATATACAAAAGCTGTGATGAACTTCCTAAAGTTCTTGCTGGCATGGGTATTGCGATAATTTCGACTTCTAAAGGTTTGATGACTGATCGCGCCGCTCGCAATGCGGGTATTGGCGGTGAAGTTCTTGGTTTCGTAGAGTAAGGAGAATAATATGTCTCGTGTTGCAAAAGCACCTGTCGTTGTTCCTGCTGGCGTTACCATTACGTTATCAGGTCAAGACATTACAGTTAAAGGTCCAGTAGGCGAATTAACTCGCACGATCCACAGTGACGTTGTTGTTTCTCAAGAAGAAAATAACATCATTACTAATATCGTTGCTGATGTTAAAGGCGCTTGGGCTCAAGCCGGTACTACACGTGCTTTAATCAATAATATGGTTGAAGGTGTTAGTAAAGGTTTCGAAAAGAAATTAGTTTTACAAGGTGTTGGTTACCGTGCTAAATCTGCAGGCAAGTCTTTAGACTTATCTTTAGGTTTCTCACACCCAATTAAACACGCAATTCCTGAAGGAATTACTTGTGAAACTCCTAGCCAAACTGAAATCACTCTGAAAGGCTGTGATAAGCATTTAGTTGGTCAAACCGCTGCGAACATTCGTGCATACCGTAAACCTGAGCCTTATAAAGGTAAAGGTGTTCGTTATGTTGATGAATACGTTCGTCGTAAAGAAGCTAAGAAGAAGTAGGGTAACACTATGGATAAGAGAACATCTCGTTTGCGCCGCGCTAAACGCGCTCGTGCAAAAATTAGCGAGTTGGGTGCGAATCGTTTAGTTGTATTCCGTACTCCTCGTCACATTTACGCTCAATTGATCGCTCCTACTGGATCTGAAGTAATTGCATCTGCATCTACTTTAGAAAAAGAGTTAAGTGCTGAGATTGAAAAAACAGGTAATGTTGCAGCAGCAACTGCAGTAGGTAAAGCAATCGCTGAACGTGCTGTAGCAAAAGGTATCACTAAGATAGCTTTTGATCGCTCTGGTTTCCTTTACCACGGTCGCGTAAAAGCGTTAGCAGAAGCAGCTCGTGAAGCTGGTCTTCAATTCTAGGGGTTGATAATGGCTAATCATAATCAAGAAAACTCACAGCAAAGTGATATGGCTGAAAAGCTAATTGCCGTTAACCGCGTTTCAAAAGTGGTTAAAGGTGGTCGCATATTCAGTTTTACTGCACTAACAGTAGTTGGTGACGGTAATGGTCGCGTTGGTTTCGGTTACGGTAAAGCACGTGAAGTGCCTGCTGCAATCCAAAAAGCAATGGAAAAAGCGCACCGTAACATAGTAACGATTGACTTGAAGGGTACTACTCTTCAGCATGTTATTACTGGCAAACATTCTGGTTCTAAAGTCTTCATGAAACCAGCATCAGACGGTACAGGCATCATCGCCGGTGGCGCTATGCGTGCAGTACTTGAAGTTGCAGGCGTTCAGAACGTATTGTCAAAAGCATACGGTTCTACTAACCCAATCAACGTAGTTCGCGCTACTGTTTCAGCTTTAGTGAATATGCATTCACCAAATGGTGTTGCAGCTAAACGTGGCAAAACCGTTGCAGAAATTTTGGGGTAATTGAGAATGTCTAAAACAGTTAAAGTAACTCAACTAAAAAGTTCTATCGGTCGTTTACCGAAGCATAGAGCTACATTAAGAGGCCTTGGTCTTCGTCGTATCAATCATACAGTCGAGTTAGAAGATACTCCATCTGTACGTGGTATGATTAACAAGGTTTACTATATGGTTAAGGTGGAGGATTAATTATGCATTTAAATACTTTATCCCCTGCACCGGGATCTCACAAAGCTAGAAAACGTTGTGGTCGTGGTATTGGTTCAGGCATCGGTAAAACTGGTGGTCGTGGTCATAAAGGTCAGAAGTCTCGTTCTGGCGGTAGTGTACGTCCAGGTTTTGAAGGTGGTCAGATGCCATTGAAACAACGTTTACCTAAATTTGGTTTTACTTCACGTAAATCTTTAGTTCGCGCTGAAGTTCGTTTACACGAATTAAACCTAATCACTGGTGATGTTGTTGATATTCACGCACTTAAAGACGCGGGCCTAATTACACGTAATATCGTAGCTGTTAAGGTTATGTTATCGGGCGAAATTACTCGTCCAATTACGTTACGTGGAATTTCGGTTACTAAAGGCGCACAAGCAGCTATTGAAGCTGCTGGTGGCAAAATAGAGGAATAATACATAATGGCTACACCAGGAACGGCTACTTCACAAGGTAGTAAAGGCGCAGGCGGTTTGTCTGAGCTAAAACAAAGATTATGGTTCGTATTCGTTGCATTAGTAGTGCTTCGTCTAGGGTCTTTTGTGCCAATCCCTGGTATTGACGCCGCTGTATTAGCTCAGTTCTTTGAACAACAAAAGGGCACCATTGTAGAGATGTTTAACATGTTCTCCGGTGGTGCACTTGAGCGAGCCTCTGTATTGGCACTTGGTATTATGCCGTATATCTCAGCTTCGATTATTATGCAATTGCTTACTGTGGTTCATCCTGCAATGGCAGAGCTTAAGAAAGAAGGTGAAGCTGGACGACGTAAAATCAGTCAATACACACGCTACGGCACTTTAGTTCTAGCAACAGTTCAGTCGATAGCGATTGCCAGAAGTTTACCAGATATGATGCAAGGTCTTGTTATAAATGCAGGCTTTGGATTTTATTTTACTGCAGTTATTAGTTTGATTACCGGCACCATGTTTTTAATGTGGTTAGGTGAGCAAATTACTGAACGTGGTATTGGTAATGGTATTTCGATTATCATTTTTGCTGGTATTGTTGCTGGCATGCCATCAGCAGTTGGTCAAACAGCTGAAATGGCGCGTCAAGGTGAATTGCACTTATTAGTATTATTGCTAATCGGCGTTGTGGTATTTGCGGTAACTTTTCTAGTAGTATTTGTGGAACGTGGTCAACGACGTATTGTTGTTAACTACGCTAAACGTCAGCAGGGCCGAAAGGTGTTTGCTGCACAAAGTACACATTTACCTTTGAAAGTAAATATGGCCGGTGTTATACCGCCTATCTTTGCCTCAAGTTTAATCTTGTTTCCAGGCACGCTAGCGAGCTGGTTTGGTCAAGGAGACGGCCCCGTAGCTGATTTCTTACAAGGTGTTTCAGGAGCTATGTCTCCAGGACAACCTTTATATGTAATGATGTTAGCGGCAGCAATTATATTTTTCTGTTTCTTTTACACGGCTCTTGTTTTCAATCCGCGTGAAACAGCTGATAACTTGAAAAAGTCAGGTGCGTTCATTCCAGGGATTCGTCCGGGTGAACAAACATCCAAATATATAGATAAAGTCATGACACGTTTAACCCTTTGTGGTGCAGCGTATATTACCTTTGTCTGTTTGGTTCCACAGTTTATGATCATGGCATGGGACGTACAGTTCTATTTCGGCGGGACATCTTTATTGATTATCGTGGTTGTGATTATGGACTTTATGGCACAAGTACAAACGCATATGATGTCTCATCAATATGACAATGTACTCAAAAAAGCGAACTTAAAAGGCTACGGTCGTTAGACCCAGCTAATTTAGTTAACGGAGTATAAAATGAAAGTACGTGCATCCGTAAAAAAGATTTGTCGTAATTGTAAAGTGGTAAAGCGTAAAGGCGTAATTCGCGTTCTTTGTGTTGAACCAAAGCACAAACAAAGACAAGGTTAAGCTTAGCTTTTAATCTATAATCTTTTAGAAGTGGTATTATGTGGATTAGTCTGTATAATGCCGCTTTGATTTGCAGAAAAAGAGAATGGTTGGGTATCCTAACGGGCTTTCCAACCAAAGTAATTTTAATTATAAAATAGGAGATGTGATTAGTGGCCCGTATCGCTGGCATTAACATCCCTGATCGTAAGCATGCAGTAATCGCCATTACTGCGATTTACGGTATTGGAGCTACACGTGCGAAAGCAATTTGTGCAGCTACTGGTATCGCTGAATCAACGAAGATCAGTGAATTAGACGAAGCAAAGATAGATTTGCTACGCGCTGAAGTGGATAAATTTACCGTTGAAGGTGATTTACGCCGTGAAGTTTCAATGAACATTAAACGTCTTATGGATTTAGGTTGTTACCGTGGTATTCGCCATCGTCGCAGTCTTCCTCTACGTGGTCAACGCACTAAAACAAATGCGCGTACCCGTAAAGGTCCTCGTAAGCCAATTAAGAAGTAAGAGGAACTAGACAATGGCTAAAACACCAGTTCGTACGCGTAAACGCGTAAAAAAACAAGTTGCTGATGGCATGGCTCATATCCATGCTTCTTTCAACAATACAATCGTGACTCTTACAGACCGTCAAGGTAATGCGTTATCTTGGGCGACTGCCGGTGGTTCAGGTTTCCGTGGTTCACGTAAATCTACCCCATTTGCTGCGCAAGTAGCTGCAGATCGCGCAGGCGCTGTTGCAAAAGAGTTTGGTTTGAAGAATATTGAAGTGTTCGTAAAAGGTCCAGGTCCAGGTCGTGAATCTGCTATCCGTGCCTTAAATGCTGCTGGTTTTAAAATCACCAACATTACTGACGTAACACCTATTCCTCATAATGGTTGTCGTCCTCCGAAGAAACGTCGCGTTTAAGCGGTTTTTTTTAGGATAGTTGGAGATAGAAAATGGCTAGATATTTAGGTCCTAAGTTAAAACTTAGTCGCCGCGAAGGTACAGATTTGTTCCTTAAAAGCGGTGTTAGAGCAATTGACACTAAATGTAAAATCGAAACAATACCAGGTCAACACGGCGCCCGTCGCGGTCGTTTGTCAGACTATGGTGTTCAACTTCGTGAAAAACAAAAAGTTCGTCGCATTTTTGGCGTGCTAGAAAAACAATTCAGTAATTACTACAAAGAAGCGGCACGTCAAAAAGGTAACACAGGTGAAAACTTGTTACAGCTTTTAGAGACTCGTTTAGATAACGTAGTTTACCGTATGGGTTATGCCAGTACTCGTGCTGAAGCCCGTCAATTAGTTAGTCATAAGGCTATCGTGGTAAACGGCGTTGTAGTTAATATTCCATCTTTCACTGTTAAAGCTGAAGATACTGTTTCTGTTCGTGAAAAGTCTAAATCTCAAGCGCGTATTATCGCTGCTTTAGAATTAGCTGATCAACGTGAGAAACCACTTTGGGTTGAAGTAGATACTAAGAAGCTTGAAGGCGTTTTTAAACGTGTTCCAGATCGTGCGGACTTATCTGCCGAAATTAATGAACAGTTGATTGTTGAACTTTACTCTAAGTAAAGTTGCACTTTAAGAGAGGACATATATGCAGGGTTCTGTAACCGAATTCCTTAGACCACGCCTAGTTGGCATTGAAACCCTTAGCGCTCGACGTGCGAAGGTAACTTTAGAGCCATTAGAACGTGGTTTTGGTCACACTTTAGGTAATGCGTTACGCCGCATTCTTTTATCTTCAATGCCGGGTTGTGCCGTTACTGAAGTTGAAATTGACGGTGTTTTACATGAGTACAGTAGTAAAGAAGGTGTTCAAGAGGACATCATCGAAATATTGTTAAACCTTAAAGGGCTTGCAGTTATACTAGAAGGCAAGAATGAAGCCGTTCTTACCTTAACTAAGTCTGGTGAAGGCCCTGTAACGGCAGCTGATATACAACATGACGGAGATGTAACTATTGCAAATCCTGAGCATGTAATCTGCACCTTAACAGGTGAAGGTTCTATCAGCATGCGCATTAAAATTGAAATGGGACGTGGTTACGTTCCCGCTTCAGCGCGCCGTGATGCCGAGGAAGAAGATCGTGCTATTGGTCGTTTGTTGGTTGATGCTTCATTCAGCCCAGTAGTTAGAATTGCTTATGATGTTGATTCTGCACGTGTTGAACAACGTACAGATTTAGACAAATTAGTTTTAGATATGGAAACCAATGGTACATTGGATCCGGAAGAAGCTATCCGTCGTGCTTCAACTATTCTTGCTGAACAGCTTGATGCGTTTGTTGAACTTCGTGATATCAAAGAAGTAGAGCAAGTGGAAGAAAAACCATTGTTCGACCCAATCTTGCTTCGTCCTGTTGATGATCTAGAATTAACTGTTCGTTCAGCTAACTGTTTAAAAGCAGAAGCAATTCAATACATTGGTGACTTAGTACAACGTGCTGAAGTTGAGCTTCTTAAAACGCCTAATTTAGGTAAGAAGTCTCTAACAGAAATCAAAGACGTGTTAGCGTCTCGTGGTTTGTCTCTAGGCATGCGCCTAGAAAACTGGCCACCTGAAAGCATTGTTGACAACGACTAGTTCGATCATCATTTTTTTAACAGTTAGATAGAAGGATTAACTTATGCGTCATCGTCAAAGCGGTCGCCAGTTAAACCGTAATAGCAGTCATCGTCAAGCGATGTTCCGCAATATGGCTAGCTCATTAGTTAAGCATGGAGTTATTAAAACTACCGTTGCTAAAGCTAAAGAACTACGTATGGTAGTAGAGCCATTAATTACATTGGCTAAGATTGACAGTGTTGCAAATCGCCGTTTGGTATTTGCACGTACACAAGACAAAGAAGTAGTAGGTATTTTATTCAACGAACTTGGTGCTCGTTACCAAGAACGTCCAGGTGGTTACACTCGCATTTTAAAATGTGGTTTCCGTACTGGTGATAAAGCTCCTATGGCTTATATTGAACTTGTAGATCGCCCAGTAGTAGAAGATGCTCCTGAAGTGATTGAAGAAGTAGCTGAAGCATAAACGAAAGTTTATTCTTCAATTAAAAAACCGAGTTTAGGCTCGGTTTTTTATTGCCTAAAATTTGGTAAATAGATAGTAATTATCTACGATTCAACAGTAAACTTGTCGCTTTATCCTTGACCTAAGCATAGATTCACCGTATAAAATATCTATAGTACTTTAGTTTATATTTTGAGTTTTTATGTCGTCACGAAATCCAATAATAGCAGTTACAGGTTCATCAGGAGCGGGTACATCTACAACGACTGCCTCATTTGAGCATATTTTCAGAACACTGGGTATTACCTCTGTTAATGTTGAGGGTGACAGCTTTCATCGGTTTTCGCGTCAAGAAATGGATATGGAAAAACGTAAAGCAAAAGAAGCTGGCCATAATATCAGTTATTTTGGTGATCTTGCTAATGACTTTACTGCATTAGAAAAACAATTTCGTGACTATAGTGCAACAGGTAAAGGACAGATCAGACGTTATTTACATACTTTTGATGAAGCGGTTCCCTACAATCAAATGCCAGGAACCTTTACACCATGGGAGAACTTTGGTGAAGGTACTGATTTATTATATTACGAAGGACTTCATGGGGGAGTAGTAACTCCAGACAATGATGTCGCTCAGCATGTTGATTTACTCATTGGCATGGTACCTATTGTTAATTTAGAGTGGATCCAAAAGATTATTCGCGATACAAATAAGCGGGGACATTCTCGAGAAGCCGTTACGGCGAGTATTGTCAGAAGTATGGAAGATTACATTTCTTTCATCACGCCGCAGTTCTCGCGTACACATATCAATTTTCAGCGTGTGCCTACGGTAGACACCTCTAATCCATTCAGTGCCAAAGCTATTCCTAGCTTAGATGAAAGTTTTGTTGTTATTCGCTTTCGAGAAGTTAAGAATGTTGATTTTCAATATTATCTTCGCATGATTGATGGGTCTTTCATGTCTCGAATTAATACTCTAGTTGTGCCTGGCGGAAAAATGGGCTTAGCGATGGAGTTAATATTAACGCCACTTATTCGCGATTTAATTGACCGTAAAACTCAAGCTAATAAACAATTAGACTGGATGAGCGACTTATAATACATATTTCTATAATCTATGTGACCCGTACTTTGCGATACCTCGTTCCAATTATTACCTTTTAAGTTGTTTTATCCCTTTTCAGTCTAGTGCAAAATGGCACCTACATACTTTTAACACTATGGCCCAGTCCATATCTTAAATTTTGGCTAGATGAGAAAGTAGCACAACCCCGTCATGCCTAAAAATTAATTAGCGAAGTAATCCGGATACGTATCCGCTAGATAAGTCAATTAGTCTATATATAGCAGGGGGTAATTAATTCTTGGTAATTTTTGCTGGTAAATGAACAGTCTATATTTCAACAGAGCTTATATCTTTATTAGCTAAGGCCAAGACATTTTAGTGACGAACGAAGGTACTTTTGATATAACCTACGCCTTAATTAGGTATTAATATGGCCACCAAAAAAATTTGTCCAGCGCTAGTTATTACATTAATGATATTAACTTTCTCTTCTTAATGGATAAATATATCAAGTCCTAGACCTGATTGTAGCCAACGGATTAACGCCTCAACAGCCTGTGTTTTATTATCTATTGTCTCAATGATTGGTTAGTATTAGAGTTAAAAATGGTCGTTTATCAATGTATGTTAACACCTGAAATTAATTCTAAACGATTTAATGAATCACGGTTTAAAGATTCATCATATACAATGCTATCCTCCTTATCTTTCTTTGACTGATACATTGCCGCATCTGCGTTTTTTAATAACTTACGTATATCTTTACCATACTTTGGATACATAGCTACGCCAACACTCATATCAATTGCTAAATGATAATTCTGAACTGATACCTGCGTATGAAGTGATTTAATGTAATGCTATACAAACTTATATAGCATGGTGGGTATCTAAATCAGGTATGACTAGAGCAAACTTATCCCCAACAAGGCGAGCAACCAATTGTTCTTTACTGATAACTTCGCTAAATCGTCTGCTAATTTCAACTAATACATCATCGCCCATGTCGTGCCCTAAGGTATCATTTACTTCTTTAAATTGATCTAGAACGATCATTAAGACAGGAGGCTACATTTGTTCCTTTTACTTAACTCAATAGTGTTATTTATGTTTATCGAAAGTAATTTACAGTTTGTTAAACCCGTTAAAGGGTCATGTAAGGCTTTATACCTTTCATGTTTAGCGAGTTCTTTAGCTTGAGTAATACTTACTAATGAAAGTCGAATGACTCCTCCCTAAAAGAATAAATGAAACAATAATATCAATTTTTTTACGCTTTTTTTGTTGGCTAGTAAAAAAGAAAAAATAAATAACCCAAACAGAATAGTAATATAAGGCCGAAAAAGGTTCGCCAAATTCTCATTGCAGGAAGAACCGACAATATAATTAATAAAGTACCAATCAGGAGTAATGACACTAAAGTAAGCCTCATAGACGTACTCTTAAATAGGCATATCTAAATATCATAAGCAGTAATGCCTATATTTTAAACATCACATATCAATTAATGGACTCTTTAAAAATTATGCTACAGAGGTATTAAGTACGCATTAGATTTATATATTGATACGGTGATGACATATACTCCATTTAATACGGCATTGTGACTGATATTTTTTTAAAAAATAGGGGAGCCATTTGAATCTTATATTAGTTGTTATGGCTAATTAAAGGAAGTAGGAATGCAGCTATAGGCGCATAAAACTTGTTGTATAGTTAGGGTGTTAATTCAGTTTTTTTAAAGCGATTAGTGGCTGTTAAAAAGTTCATTTAACTCGGTAGTGAGTTGTACCTTTATTTGTTGGTCGTCCCGAGCTGATATTGAATAGTTATCAACGTCAGAAGTAACAGTGAATATATGTTGTTTTAAGTCAATTGACTGTCTTGCTAGCTTACAATGAAATAAGTTATGTGTACCCATAACAATGTCTTTAACACAATACTTCTCAAGGATGTCTTTAGTTAAATGATCACTAATTTTAGTAATATCCCGGTCATTAAAGTATTTTTTACCTCGTTGATCACGCGTCATGCCTCTAACACGATAATCTATGTCGATAACATCGGCAGCGAAAGCCTCAATAACATAATCTAATACTTTTAAGGGTGAAATAACTCCACAGGTAGATAATTCAATATCAGCTCTAAAAATAGCAATACCGTTTTGTGGTATTTCTTCAGGATAGGTATGAATACACAAGTGACTTTTGTCTAGATGAGCCACTAAAGATTCTGGTTTTGCCTCTTCAGAAATCATCAAGGTTACACTTGCCCCTTGAGGGGTATAATCTTGGCTTGCTATGTTGAGTACGTTACCACCGATAGCATGACAAACTTTAATAAGTAGCATTTCAAGGCGCTCGCTACTATAAGTTTCATTGATATATGCGTTATAGCTTTCAATAGTTTTACTTGTCGCTAAATAATGTACTCTGTACAACGAAAAGCTTAAACTTTTCGTTAAATTATTAAAGCCATACAGGGGGATTTTATTGTCAGTGTGCATAAGAAGAAATAACGTTACCCAGCAATAATTTTAAAATCGTGAGTAATATCAACTCTAGCATTTAACATTAATGCGACTGAACAATATTTGTCTGCAGATAAACTAACTGCGCGCTCAACGTGGTTAGCAGCAACATCAATGCCAGTGATAACAAAATGAAGATGAATTTTTTCAAACAATGCAGGTACGCTATCAACACGAGTACCATCAATTTCGACATGACAACCGATAACATTTTGTCGCGCTTTTTTTAATATACTAACAACGTCTACTGACGAGCATCCACCAAGAGAAATTAGCACACCTTCCATAGGGCTTGGGGCTAAGTTACCACTATTAGCATCTAAAACTAGTGTATGGCCACTTTCTGAAGTGCCCATGAATAATTCTTCGCCTAACCATTTTACTTGTGCTTTCATTGTCGACTCAATTTATAAGTAATTTATAAGGATTCTATCGAAGTTAGGTTATCCCCACCAGTTGAAATATGTAATAGAATCTCTAGAAAGAGCTATTGCTGTAATTACAACATTACACAGACGGAAACGCTAAGTTAAATCAGAGGTTAATCTTTGTGGATAACGGTATCAAAAAGGTTTTTGATTAAACTGGAAAATTCAATAATGAAGGCTTGTTGTGCTGCATTAACAGGATTATTAATAACACCAGAAAGGATCTCTTCTAAATCATATACGATGGCATCAACTTCACGAATAATAGCATTACGTTGATTAAACGTTAAGTCTTCGTTTTGGCTACACACGCTAATAATTTGCTCGCACAGCTCTACTTCAATAGCTGACATAACTGTTTCGCTTGCTTGTGCTGGTGCTGTTGAGTTTTCAAATAAACTAAGATGTTCGGTAAGGTACTCAATAATTTGAATGTAACCATCAGTATCTGTGACCATAATAACTTTACTTACCTGTGCTTATAAAATGTAGTCTTGCTTAGTATAGCAGTTAGTGTAGCGTTTTTAGTTGTTGAGAATCAATAGTTAGAATTTTTTATAAAAACACTAGTAAAAAATAATCCATTATTAACATGACGTTGTAGTAATTGACTTTATTACTACATTGCTATGACAATGTGGTAGGTACAACCATTAATACCGCACGTTGACCATTACCGACATTAGCATTAGGGAAAACAATACTCTCGCCTGGAAGGGTAGTACGGTACTCCTCCCCACTATCTTTTGATAACAGGGTATTAACTGGATAATCAGTAAAGTTACTCGCTTCGTCCGCAATATACAGCTCAAATTTATCACTAACTTTAGTGATATCACCTAACGCTTTAAATAAATTAAAATCATCATTATGAAAACTTTTTAGTGATATTACTGTATCGCTAATAAGAGCGCTTAGGTTATTTGTCATGGCTTGAAAGTTAGTCATGTCATTGTCACCAAAGGCTCTTACTTTACCTAGCTCAACAGTAAAAGCATGCGCTGCAAAGTTTGCACTACTGAAGTATGAGAATGTACCACTAGGTCCATGGCCAAATAAAATAGTGTTAACACCAGAACTCGCCATAAAGCTTAATTGTTCCTTATCCCATGGTTTATCGGCTTGATAAGGATAAATAGCAAATTTTTCATATTTAGAATTTCGAATAGCGGTATGTAAATCGTAGTGGTAGTTAGTGACTTTACCATCATTCGCATCAGCGCCAATGTTAAAGAAATCACGAACGTAGCCTTCTAAC
>CAJWZC010000052.1 GCA_913049915.1 uncultured Colwellia sp. | reverse complement strand
AGGTGTTGCACAAGCTTATTACCAAAAGCGTGAAGAGCTTGGTTTCCCATTATGCAAAAATAGTGAACGTCAAAATAATAAAACCAGCACTAACAAAACGTTAACTAAAGGAGAAAAATAATGACAACGGAAACACTCCTTATTGAGCTTGGTACTGAAGAGTTACCACCTAAATCTTTAAAAACATTAGCGACTGCTTTTTATGACAACATTAAAAACCAGCTTGATGCTCATGGTTTAGCGTATAGCGATATTAAATGGTTTGCGACACCTCGTCGTTTGGCTATTCAAGTTTTTGATTTGGTAGATAAACAAGAAAATAAAATAGTAGAAAAACGAGGGCCTGCAGTCAATGTTGCTTTTGATGCTGAAGGTAATGCCAGTAAAGCTGCACAAGGTTGGGCCAGATCGAACGGCATAGACGTTGATCAGGCTGAACGTTTAGTTACTGATAAAGGTGAGTGGTTGCTTCATCGCGCTACAGTCGCAGGTAAAGCTGTTATTGAACTTGTACCTGCTATGGTAACTATCGCCTTAAATAAACTACCAATTGCCAAACCAATGCGTTGGGGTGCTGAACGTACTCAGTTTATTCGTCCAGTCCATACGTTAACTATGCTTTTTGGTAGTGAAATAATTGCCGGAGAAGCGCTTGGTGTAAGTTCAAGTAATAAAGTGCAAGGTCATCGTTTTCATCATGAAGGTTTAGTGATAATTAATCACGCTAATGATTATCAAGCAGACTTATTGAAAGCCTATGTAGAAGTAGATTTCAATGAAAGACAAAACAAGATTGTTACTCAAATAAAACAAGTAGCGAATGACATTGATGCCGTTGCTTTGATTGATGAAGAGTTACTTAACGAAGTTACCGCATTGGTTGAATGGCCAGTTACCTTAGTGGGTACATTTGATGAAGATTTTTTAAATGTTCCTGCAGAGCCGTTAATATACTCGATGAAAGATCATCAGAAATATTTCCCTGTGACTGATAAAACAGGTCAGTTGGTTAATAAATTTATTTTTGTTGCTAATATAGACTCTAAAGATCCTAATGCGGTAATTTTTGGTAATGAGAAAGTAATCCGTCCGCGTCTAGCTGATGCTGAGTTTTTCTTTAAAACAGATAAAAAACAAAGCTTAGAATCAAGGCTTGTTAGTCTTGAGTCAGTATTGTTCCAAAAGCAGTTGGGTACATTAAAAGCAAAATCTGAACGTATTGCCGCATTGTCTCAGTTCATCGCAGAACAATTGAATGAAAATGCACAAGATGCTTATCGTGCAGGTTTACTTAGTAAAACAGATCTGATGTCAGAAATGGTACTGGAATTTCCTCAAGTGCAGGGCACTATGGGTAAGTACTATGCTTTGCATGATGGTGAAAATGAAAATATCGCGCAGGCATTGGAAGATCAGTATCGTCCACGCTTTGCCGGTGATTCGTTACCTGAAGCAAATATTGGTTGCGCGGTTGCTATTAGTGATAAAATTGATAGCTTAGTAGGTATCTTTGGTATTAATCAAGCACCTAAGGGTGATAAAGACCCATTTGCGCTACGAAGAGCTGCTATTGGTAGTATTCGTATCATCATTGAGAAACAGCTTGATTTAGATCTTTCTACTTTGATTAATAAAAGCATAGCATTGTTTGGTGACAAGTTAATTAACGAAAATACTGCCAGTGATGTACTTGAATTCATTATGGGTCGTTTCCGCGCTTTCTATCAAGAGCAGGGTATTCGAGTTGATATAATCCAAGCGGTATTGGCTAAAAAGTCAAGTGCACCTCTTGATTTTGATAAACGTATTAAAGCAGTGACATTCTTTGGTGAATTAGCTGAAGCGGCAACACTTGCTGCGGCTAATAAGCGTGTAGGCAACATTTTAGCTAAATTTGATGGCGAACTTTATCAGGCGTTTAACGCTGATTTAGCTACCGAAGCAGCAGAGCGTGATTTAGCTAACATTTACCAAGAGATAAAGTTGAAAGTTTCGCCACTAATGGCTGATAAAAACTATCAAGCAGCACTCTCTGAGTTAGCTCTGCTTAAAACACCAATAGATACTTTTTTTGATAACGTCATGGTGATGAGTGATAACGAAACCGTTAAAATTAATCGCTTAACGTTACTGGATGAAATAAGAAATAGCTTCTTTGCTATTGCTGATATTTCAGTACTTCAATAACTCTATTTATATAGTTAGGTAAATAAAGTATTAAAAAAGGTCATGGTAACATGACCTTTTTTATGTCTGAAATTTAGTGTTAAACAATGAATGAAATAAGATAATACAGCCGATGTTAGGGCTATTTGTTATGTTAAAAAAGTATAAATATTGGTATATACCTTTCAAAAAACGTTCTGACCTTGTTAAGTAATAGTTATTATAATTAACTGAGAAGGCAATTTCTGTCGCTTTTCTACGTAACGCGTGATGAGGAACAAAGCCACAGACTCGAGAGTCAGCATTGTGTCGTCGGTTATCACTCAATACTAAATAGTAACCCGGTGTAACGGTGACTAGTACAAAATTACTAAGATTACTATTTGCGGTATTATCAATATTTATATAGTGTTTAATATCACCCGTCGTTTCTATTGCAGAGGTTGTGGTGTTGTTTGATAGATGAGGATTTTTAGTTAATGTTTTATAATAAAGTATTTTACCATTCACTTGTATAATCTCATTATTCATTCTATCAAATCACCAGGTAAACTAATCACACGTTTGATTAATCTAAGATCTGCCGCTTTTGATTCAAAAAAAACAATTTCACCCTGTTGTGGAGTATCAAGAGAGATCAATATTATTCCGGTAAAAGGAATACTTAAATTATAGGCCATCTTATTAACTACAATCCTATCGCCTACTTCAATGGTAGGTTGCATTGATTCAGTTGGTATTGTCTACCAATAGGCAAAAGCGCTATAAAATGCTGACATTAACAAGACAAAGATAAGAAATTTTTATTATTTTGTAAAAAGGAAATAAATTTGTTATTACTAGATTTGTTCATAAGGTATTGCTCCATAAGTATTAGCTATTAATTGTCGCTAATCATCAGGCAATAAAATAAAGAGAAATTCTAGTTAGAAATACCTAGTTACAACTTGATAAAAGAAAGCTTGAGCAACAGCTAATTTTTTTTTATAACATAGAGAAAAGGTAGGCTATTTGTCTGTTTTGCGATAAGTTCATGTTCCATAAATCGACAAAAGCTTGGAATATCTCTAGCTGTCGATGGGTCATCACATTTAATTAATAGTGTTTCACCGCTAGCGATTTTTCGAATATTCATACGAACCATCATCACAGGCTCAGGACAACGTAGCCCTATAGCATCTAGGGTATGATCTGTTTGTTGAAAAATATTAGTAGACATAGCATGAACATTAATAGAATTAATTTATAAATAATTATACCTTATTCAGCTATTTCAACATAAGAAATAAAGCGATAATAAGGTTGAATAAAATAGCATCAGCTATACTCTAGCTAGCTAGTTAAAGTTTAATAGTAATCTCCCTAGAAATTTAATTATTAGTTCCCGAGGCGCCAGTGAAAGTTACATTTAAAGTTTTATTGATATCGGCCTGTGTGCTTGCATCAATTAAGATATTACAAGCAGATGATCGTTTGCAGATATTGACAGATATTAGTCAGCAAAAAATATTCTTAAAAGCTGAAAAACTATTAGCTCAAAGTTATTCTTCGGAGTATAAAAGCCTGTATAACCAATTGTATTCTTATCCTCTGCAGCCTTACTTAGATCAACGTCGTCTAATGACAACCATGAAACTGTCATCTTCAGGTGAAATAGCACTTTTTTTAGAAAAACATCAAAATTCACCATTAGACTGGCCACTTCGAAAAGCGTGGTTGAAGTATTTAGCTAAAAAAGAAAAGGGGTCGCTATTTCTATCGTTTTATAAAAAAACGAGTAATACCGTGTTGACCTGTCATAAGTTGAACTTCTCATTAAAAGCAGGTTTGCCTAATAGTGAAGTACTACCGCAAGTGACTAAGCTCTGGCTGGTTGGTAAATCGTTAGATAAAGTTTGTGATCCAATTATTAAACAGTGGCAAATTGCGGGCTATAGAACGAATGAAATTGTTTTACAACGAATAGCGTTAGCTGCAAATGGCGGACAACATACCCTTATTCCTTACTTAACTAATTTACTGCCTAAAGAACAGCAATATTTAGGTCGATTATGGCATGAAGTAAGGCGTGATCCGGCAACAGTAACCAGGCAAGATAAGTTTATTAAAAAATCAGTAACAGAAAGCCAAATATATACCTATGGTATTAAACGCTTAATTTGGCGAGACCCAGATAAAGCGCTAGAAAATTATAAAAAGGTGGAGCAAGATTTTACTCTTTCGATATCGCAAAAGGAACAAATAGCAGAAAAATTTGCAGTAGCTTTATCGAGTAAGAATCATGCACAGGCAATGACTTGGTTGGAAAGATTAAACCCTAAAAATGTAGATCGTAGTATTATGCAGTGGCAATTGACTGAGGTCTTAAGACAGCAGGATTGGCAACGAGTACTGAAAGAGTTAGCAACAATGCCTGAAAAATATAAAACAGAATTACAATGGCAGTATTGGTATGCAAGGGCATTGATTGCTACGGATAAAATCGAACGTGGACAAGATGTAATGAACAAATTAGCGAGCAAACGTCATTACTATGGTTTTTTAGCGGCAAGTTACTTAGATACACCCGTCAGCCTACAAAATAGTCCGTTAACGATCAGTAGTCAGGAAAAAAATAGTATATTGTTGTATCCATCAGCGAAGAGAGCGTTTGAGTTTTATTATTTAGGCCGTTATATCGAAGCAAGAAGAGAATGGCGTTTTTGGTTGAGACAGCTTAATGATCGAGAAAAGCTAGTTGCTGCAAAACTAGCTAACGAAAATGGTTGGTTTGACCGAGCAATATTTACCTTGTCACAAGTTGGTTATCTTGATGATGTCGACTTACGATTTCCAAAAGCATTTGATAAAAAAATTAATCTACACGCGAAGAAGCAAGCAATAAATCCAGCCTGGGCTTTTGCTATAGCTAGACGGGAAAGTTCTTTTATGACTGATGCTCGCTCACCAGCAGGAGCGAAAGGATTAATGCAATTAATGCCCAAGACTGCAAAGCAGCTAAAACAAGGTAGTGTCAGTAGGAAATATTTATATAATGCGGAAAATAACATCAAATTAGGTACCAAGTATTTACGCAACTTACTTGATAAAAATAAGGGTAATCAGGTTCTTGCTACAGCGTCGTATAATGCAGGTCCTTATAGAGTAAAAAGCTGGTTAAAAAATAGTAGTGCCATGCCTGCGGATATTTGGATAGAAACTATACCCTTTAAAGAAACACGTAATTACGTCAAAAGTGTTTTAGCTTATCAAGAAATTTATCAGCACAAACCAGGACAGGTAAGTGATGTTTTTAATAATGTTATTAATATGAGTATTGGTGATTAATTAACTTTTAGCTTAAAAAGGTAAACAATCTATTGTATTCGCAAAGTATTCTGCACAGATTTATCACATTCTAACTAGGCCATTCATCTGTCAATAGCATGGCTTTTCAGGGATATGCTATCATGAGTTAAATTTCTTGATAGCCGTCTTTCGGAGACAGAATATATGACAACAATTAATGCCAAGTTGGCTAGCCAATACCCAGCTCATATTGCCCAATTGCAACAGATGACTAAAACCGTTCTTTCACGTGAAAACCTAGAAGGTTTAGTTATCCATTCAGGGCAAGAAGTTAAGGCCTTTCTTGATGATAATTGTTATCCGTTTAAAGTTAATCCACACTTTAAATATTGGCTGCCATTAATTGATATTCCAAACTCTTGGCTGGTTCTTAATGGCGAAGATAAGCCAACGTTAATCTATTATCAGCCAGTCGACTTCTGGCATAAGATAACACCTTTAACCGAAAGTTATTGGGGTGAGTTTTTTAATATTAAAGTATTAACTAAAGCGAGTGAGGTTGATAAGTTATTACCTTATGATAAAAAGGGTTTTGCCTATATTGGTAGTCACATTGAAGTAGCGACAGCACTAGGCTTTGAAGCGATTAATCCAGAACCATTACTTAATTACATCCATTATCATCGTGGTTATAAAAGTAAATATGAGCACGAGTGTCTTCGTCAATCCAGTATTTTGGCAGTCAAAGCACATCAAGCGGCACGTAACGCTTTTTTACAAGGCGATAGTGAGTATGATATCCAACAGGCTTATCTTAAGTCTATTGGTTATGGTACTAACGATACGCCATACGGTAATATTGTTGCGCTAAATAAAAATTGCTCAATTTTACATTATATGACTTTAGATAAAATGACGCCACAAGCGCATCAATCATTCCTTATTGATGCTGGAGCCAACTTTAACGGTTATTCAGCAGATATTACTCGTACTTACTCATATAAGAATGATAAATTTTCGGAATTGATCGCTCGTATGGATAAGTTGATGCTTAATGCGGTAGCAGGGCTAAAACCAGGTGTGAGTTATGTTGACCTTCATATTGAAACACATAGAGCCATAGGCCAAGTATTACGTGATTTTAACTTTATCAATGTTGATGCTGAGACAGCGGTTGAGTCAGGTATTATTTCTACTTTCTTTCCACATGGTTTAGGCCATCACTTAGGTTTACAGGTACATGATGTGGGTGGTTTTATGGCTGACGAACGTGGCACCCATGTAAATACGCCAGCGACACACCCCTTTTTACGTACGTCTCGTACTATTGAAGCAAACCAAGTCTTTACTATTGAACCAGGTTTATATTTTATTGATTCATTACTTGCTGATTTAAAGTCATCAACTAATGCTGATCAGGTCAACTGGCAAAATGTTGATGAAATGCGTTGTTTTGGTGGTATTCGTATTGAAGATAATATTATTGTACATCAATCACACAATGAGAATATGACAAGAGATTTAGGCCTTAGTTAGATTAGATAAGTAAGAGTAATTGTGACAAAACCCTACTCAATCGCGGTTAATGATGTTGAAGATGAAACCATCATTAACCGTAGTCGTTTTATCTGCTACTTACGCCCCTGTGATGATATAGCACAAGCAAAAGTACTATTAAAAGAACTACAACAACTTCACCCGCAAGCGAGTCATCATTGCCATGCTTTTTTAACTAAAGCAGTCGATGATAGCCAAGGTTATGGTTTTTCTGATGATGGAGAACCCACCGGGACTGCAGGAAAACCAATGTTAATAGCATTACAAGGTGGAGGCATTGGTCACGTTTGTGCTATCGTCGTTCGATATTTTGGTGGTACTAAATTAGGCACTGGCGGTTTACAAAGAGCATACGGTGGCAGTGTTCGCCAAGCATTAACTTTTTTACAATCAAAAATTAAAATAGCTATGGTGCACAAAACCTTAGCATGTCAATATAGCCAAGTTGATGATGTGTTGCATTTACTTAGGCAAGTTGAAGGTCAAGTTATCACTCAAGACTATCAACAAACAGTCATTTTTAGACTCTCTATCCCAATAGAAAAATTGGTATTTATGCAGGATAAGTTACATACATTGTCGTCAGGACAATTACAGTTAACTACTATCGAATAGAAAGCCGAATAATAAACCGATTAATAAACAGAATAAGAAAAATAAAACGTGCAATATAAAAATATTATCCGAATTCTAGGTTTGTTGGTTGGATTACTTAGTGTGACCATGCTGCCTCCCGCATTAATTTCATTAGTCTATCGAGATGGTGGTGGCTTACCTTTTATTCTCGCTTTTCTCTGGTGTATTGGTACAGGATTTTTGGCTTGGTATCCCTACCGTTATGAAAAAACGGATCTTAAAGCTAGAGAGGGCTTTCTAATTGTTGTACTTTTTTGGTTAGTATTAGCCAGCTTCTCTGCTATTCCACTGATGTTATTAGAGACACCCAATTTATCTACTACGGATGCTTTTTTTGAATCCTTCTCAGGGTTAACGACTACCGGTGCTACTATTTTAAATCATATTGATGATTTACCTCATGCGGTATTATGGTATCGCCAGCAATTACAGTGGTTAGGTGGTATGGGGATAATTGTTTTAGCTGTTGCGGTATTACCTATGCTTGGTATTGGTGGTATGCAGTTATATCGAGCTGAAACACCAGGTCCTGTTAAAGATTCAAAAATGACGCCTCGTATTGCCGATACCGCAAAACATTTATGGTATATATATTTAGGGTTAACTATTGCATGCGCCCTCGCTTATTGGCTTGCAGGAATGTCTGGATTTGATGCTATTTGTCATGCCTTTTCAACCATTGCAATAGGTGGTTTTTCAACGCACGATGCCAGCATGGGTTACTTCAATAGCCCGGCGATTAACTTGGTTTGTGTCATGTTTTTATTAATTGCAGGGGTGAACTTTGCATTGCACTATGCTGCAGTACAGAGTAGATCGTTAAAGAGTTATTTCTTTGACCCAGAGTTTAAAGTTTTTATTGGTATTCAAGTCGTGCTGACACTGATTTGTTTTACAGTATTATTAAGCATGGGTACTTATCAAGATGCTGATCAAGCGCTAGATCAAGCATTATTCCAAGCGGTATCTATCAGTACTACGGCAGGCTTTACCACAACATCATTTGCTGATTGGCCAACATTATTACCTATGCTACTAATTTTTTCTAGTTTCATTGGTGGTTGTGCGGGTAGTACTGGTGGCGGAATGAAGGTAGTTAGGGTGGTGTTACTCTATTTACAAGGCCTTCGAGAACTAAATAAACTGGTACATCCCAGAGCTATTTTTAGTATAAAATTAGGTCGAAAGGTTTTACCTGATCGTATTGTTGAAGCTGTATGGGGCTTCTTTTCTGCTTATGCAGCTGTGTTTGTTATTTGTATGTTATTGTTACTTGCTGCGGGTATGGATGATATTACGGCCTTCACAGCTGTTGCTGCTTGTATTAATAATCTAGGCCCTGGGCTAGGGGAGGTTGCGGCTAATTTTTCATCGATTAATGATATGAGTAAGTGGGTATTAATCATGGCCATGTTATTTGGTCGTTTAGAAATTTTTACGTTATTAGTTTTATTTACTCCAGCCTTCTGGCGTTCATAAGCTTTATACACACTGTATACAGTGTGTATAAAGCTAAGCATTTTCTTTGCTATATTAATGGCTAACTACCATTTGTAACTCAATGCTACCCATCCTTGTGTATCAGACTTTTCATTTTCAGGATTAACTTGTGCAACACCATAATTTATCGCTAAGTTAGTCACACCAGTAAAGCCAAAGTCATTATTCAAAGTGCCTTTAACACCATAGCTATCAATAATAGCCTGTTCAGTCATTTTGTGTCGCGTATAAAAAACGTCAACTAAACCTAATGGTATATATGCTTGAAAAGCTTGATAGTCATTACCTGTTTGACGATAAAAGGCCAGCTCTGGTGCTAATTGCTTGTTTAAATGGGCCTTCTTCTGAATCAACGTCGACGTATAACCTCCTAAACTAAGAATGTTACTGGCATCTTCTGAGCGTTGTGCCCATAAATAGTTAATACCGAAAGTATAGCTTTTAATATGTGCACGGATATTTATAAGACCATTACTACCTGTGTAGCTGCCATCATTACCATCTATCTTAGCAAGGTCATCTTTAGCTGAAATTATCTGTGCATTCACAGCCTGAGAAATACCCCAATTTTGTTGATCATAAGACCAATGTTGATCAACACCTATTGAAAAAGATTGGCTAGAGAAACTTACATTTTGGCTATCATCAAATTGCGAAACCCGTGCTTGGGCAAAAATGTCGATAGAAAGTAATTCTGATATATAGGGATAACGCGCTTCCAAAAATAGTCCCTTTTCTGTCGTTTTACCTAACGCTAGTGCATCGCTATCTTGTTGGTTAGTTTTTAAGTTGAAAAGGTAACTATGTGCCAGTAATTTTACCGGCCATCCTTGCCAACGAACGACTCCTGAAGCACCAGAAATAATATTACTGAAAACATCTTGGCTGAAGTTTACCTGCCAATCAAAGCGAGAAAGTACATCACCAGATTTATAACCGACTTCTAACATACTACTACTGGCGGAATAAACACTTTCAGTAATCGTTATTGTGCCTTGTTGAGGACCTATACCGTATGCTGATTGTACGCCAATACTTTCATCTATTATGATAGCCGCCTCAGCAAGTTGTAAATTGTCAGCTAACTCAACGGTCATTACTGAACTAATTGTTGTATCAGTAATCAATTTTTTATTAGCTTTGGCTAAGTCTAATAGGAAAACATCGGAACCCTCAGAGTTAATCGCTAAATGGAGCAGCTTATTATCTGCTTGAACCATAGGCCAGGTAACAACCTGTTCACCTGAGGTGATAGCCGATAGATCTTTAGTTGAAAAGTCATACTTATATATGCGCGTTGCGCTGTCTAAGCCAGCGACAAAGTACAATACCTCTCCATCTTTAGACCATTCTGGAAAAGAAAGAAATTGATAATTTTCTGGCAGCGGAATAATGGTTTCTTGCTCACCATTTAGCTGTCGAACCTTTAATTGCCACTTATTATTTAACGTTGAGCTAACATAAGCAAAGCTATCAGAAGGTTTTCCGTTAGAAGTAGGCCGAAGTCGTGGGAAATCGTAAACATGTTCAAGGCTTTTTTGCGTCAACTCATCGGTAATTTGACCTATGGACGAAGGTGATAAGCTTACTTTCACTAATTGAGAATAACCAAAGCGATTACGTTCAGCAATTATATATTGGCCATCATTACTGATATCAAAACGACGAATATTTGCGCTTTTAGTCAATTGCTTTACGGTATTTGTAGGTAAATGCCAAGAAAACAGATCTTGATGACGGCTATTTACACTGGCTAAGGTAGTTGCACCATAGATAATAGTGTCTTTATCAAGCCAGCGAGGGTTGTTAATTCCACTATTGTTTTTTTGATTTAAAGTGTAGGCAACTTCTCGTTTAAACACACTAGGCGCTTTATCTACAATATCCTGAGGATCTGCGTCCAATATATCTTTGTTTTCTTTAGCAAACTCTTCTGCCTTTTTTGTGTTTTCGCTTGTCTTATATACGTTTAACTTAGTTGTTTTTCCATCATCGGTTCTTTGTGTTTCAACGATGGCAAGGTAATCACTCTGTGGGCTTAAACTTGGACCACTAATATAATCAGATAGATCTAACCATAATGCCGAGCGATTATCTGCATTACTATTTTTACTGAGTTTAACTTCATGTTTCATTGCATCAAAAGTGTATTCAGCAACGAAACGCTGATAAAGATTTTTGGCAGTATCGGGAAATACCCCCTTAAATGCAGCTTCAAAATCTCGTTGTTCAACGCCAGACCAACGTGTCCAAACGGCATCCAGTATATCTACGCCATAATTATCTTCTAACCATTTCAAGTAACGTACACCAACAAGATAAGCCATAGAGCCAGACATAAAACTGTCATTAACCACGCTGAGTTCTTTGTAAGATGGCATTGCGCCTTGTCGCGAAAATTTCTGAATAATGGCTTCTATTTGATTGTTGAATAAGCGACCTCGACCGGTTAACCTCGATTCGAGTAATGTCGCATAGCCCTCACTGACCCATCGTTCTCCATTTATTTGACTTAGATCAAAAATATCATACCAATTAGCGACATTATTTCGCCAGTTACTTCGACTTTTTTGAGCGAGATGCACTAAATGTACATATTCATGTAGTACTAAAAGTTGCTGCCAACCCGTTGAGTTTGAAATAACCGTATCTGATTGCGGAGGTGTTGCAAAGAGAGCCATATAAGGCTTGTGGCTAAGTGGTACGGCAAAACCATTTGCCGCGTTATATGGGTCAATAATAAAGGTATCAACTTTTTCGGTGAGCACTCGGCCCTGTTGATCTTTGATTAACTGGCGGACAACCTCCATTTCTCGAGCGCTGGATAAGGCCCATTGACGATATTCAGGGGTGAAATGTACACGAAAATTTTTAGTTTCAAAAGTTTGCCAATCTTGAGTGCTATCAGCAAGTTCTGCTTGACTGGTAAAAGTCAGACTCGAAAGTGCAAATGTAATAGCGGTAAATATCTTGGATATTTTCATAAAAATCCTTTTAAATTATGATTGTTTTTATTATTTGAAATGAGGATGAGAATGAGAATTCTCATTTAGAAGTATGTGTAACAGAGAGAGGTGATTATTACAGCTAATCAATTAAACAGTAAGTGATTAGCTGTAAATGTTTATGTCAAAAGGAGGGGATAAGAGGGCGTTAAAAGTAAATAGCACTTACTTGGAATAGTTTTTCTATATCGCTAATGTAGCGTTTATTAACTAAGAAGAGAATAACGTGATCTTCTTCATGAATTAAGGTGTTTGAATGGGCAATTAATACTTCACTACCACGGACAATAGCGCCGATAGTTACACCCGGAGGTAGTTTAATATTTTTGATTGAACGACCAACTACTTTAGATGATTTCTCATCACCTTTAGCAACAATTTCAATAGCTTCTGCTGCACCACCGCGTAAACTATAAACATTATCGATAGCACCACGCCTAACATGCGTTAATAATGCAGATATAGTGGCTTGTTGTGGTGATATAGCAATATCAATAGTACTGCCTTGTACTAAATCTATATAGGCATCTCGTTGAATAAGTACCATAGTCTTTCGAACACCCAGCTTTTTAGCGAGCAGTGACGACATGATATTAGCTTCATCATCATTGGTAACAGCAATAAAAATATCGAATTGATCAATATTTTCTTCGGTGAGTAATTCCTGATCGGAAGAATCACCCGCGAAAACTAAGGTATCATTGAGTTCAGAAGTTAATTGCTCAGCACGTTTTGGGGAACGTTCAATGAGTTTCACTTGATGATTTTTTTCTAAAATTCGTGCTAAACCAGCGCCAATATTACCGCCACCAGCAATCATAATACGTTTATAAGCAGCTTCTAATTTTTGTAATTCATTCATCACCGCACGAATATGAATACTGGCAGCTATAAAAAAGACTTCATCATCGGCTTCTATAACGGTAGTGCCGAGAGGACGGATAGGTTTACCATTTCGGTAAATTGCGGCAACACGGGTATCGACATTAGGAATATGATCTCTTAACGTTGAAAGTGCATGGCCAACAAGTAAACCACCATAATAAGCTTTTACTGCAACGAGACTTACTTTGCCGTGCGCAAACTCTAATACTTGCAGTGCTCCAGGGTAATCAATTAAGCGAGCAATATCCCGGGTGACTAATTCTTCAGGGGCAATAACATGATCAACTGGAATATGCTTTTTATGAAAAAGTTGCTCTGAATATTTTAATATTTGATTAGAGCGGATACGGGCAATTTTTTTCGGCGTATTAAATAATGAAGAACATATTTGGCACGTAATCATATTGGTGGCATCGTCACTGGTAACAGCAATAACCATGTCAGCATCTTCAGCGCCAGCATTTTTTAATACATCCGGGTGACAGCCTTGACCTATAACGACTTGCAAGTCCATTTTATCTTGCAGTTCACGTAGCTTTTCACCATCTATGTCTACTACCGAAATTTCATTGTTCTCACCAACAAGGTTTTCAGCTAACGTACCGCCAACTTGTCCTGCACCCACTATGATTATTTTCATGTGTTACTTTTCTGCTCTTGTTATTTATATTATTTGAGTTTTAACAATTTGGCGTAATAAAAACCGTCCATATTTTCAGCATCAGGTAATAATTGCCAACCGATTGCATTTTCATCAGTATCAGGGTTATGACTGTTAATGGCAATTAATTGTACGTCTCGATTCTGTTCAATAAAGCGAGAAATTTGCTGCCAGTTCTCTTCAGGTAAAACACTACAGGTTGCATAAAGTAAGGTACCGCCCGGCTTAAGCAAGGACCAAATATTATCAAGAATTTGCTGCTGCAATGCCACTAATTTATCTATGTCGTCAGCTTTACGTAACCACTTAATGTCAGGATGACGGCGAATAACGCCAGTTCCTGAGCAGGGCGCATCTAGTAGTATGCGGTCAAATTGTTCGCCAGACCACCACTCTTGAGTTGCCGCGTCGGCAGTAATGACTTCCGCGGTTAGGTTCAGGCGATCTAAATTTTCATGAACTCGAGTAAGTCTACCTTCTTCAATGTCTATTACAGTCATTGAGGTAATATCAGGAGTTTGCTCAAGGATATGGCAGGTTTTACCACCGGGTGCTGCACAGCAATCTAGTACCACATCATTGGGTTGGCAATCGAGTAAACGTGCGGCTTGTTGTGCAGCACCATCTTGTACTGAAACCCAACCGTCATCAAATCCGGGTAAATGAGCGACATCGAGTGGTTTAGCAAGTGCAATGGCTTGAGAGTGTGGCTCAACATTCGCAATTTCAATATCGGCTTCAATGAGTAGTGCTTGGTATTGTTCACTCGTATGGTGTTGTTGATTGGTTCGCAACCACATAGGCGGCTTTTGCTGATTTGCATTGAGTATCGCTTGCCACTGTTCTGGGTAAGCTTGTTGTATTTTTTTAATAAACCAACTGGGGTGATTGTACTTTATTGGATCAGGTATCTTTTTATCTAATTTGTTTTCTTGTTTACTTTCTACTTCTAAAGTACGTAAAAAACCTCTAAGTACAGCATTAACCAATCCTTTCATATGGTCATTTTTTAACGTTTTTGTTGCTGCTACCGTTTCACTCACCGCGGCGTGGTCAGGTATACGCATATATCTTATTTGATAAACACCTACTAAAAGTAAAAAATGAAATACTCTCTGTTTTCCCTTTATAGGCTTTTGTACTAATTGACTCACATCATTTTCTAATTCAGGTAGATAGCGAAGTACGCCGTAGCAAATTTCTTGTAGCAAGCCTTTATCTTTACCTATTAGTTTATCTTGTTGTTTTGGTAGTTCATCACTTAAGCTTCGCCCTTGATCTATAACGGCGTAACAACATTTTGCTGCAAGAGCTCTAATATTAATTATCATTTTTTATTAACCAAGCTTGTTTATAGGGCTGCCAACAACGAACCAATCGCTGCGACCATTGAGGATATCTTTCACGGCCAATGCCTTTTTCCCTGGAAGTTGAATTACCTCTAGGCGTAAGCAACCCTCTGTTGTTGCTACGTCGATACCTTCTTTATCTACTTTTATTATAGTGCCAGGAACTGCATTGCCTTGATATCCTTGAACGCATGCTTGCCATACGCGTAATCGGTGTTGCTTTTCTTCCGATTCAGTGAAGGTAAATTGAGATACAGGCCAAGGGATGTATGCTCTAATTTTACGGTGCAGTTCACAGGCACTGAGCTGCCAGTTAAGTTCAGCTTCTGCTTTATCGAGTTTTTTGGCGTAAGTCGCTAATTCATTATCTTGAGCAATATTGTGGTCATTGGCTTGATAATTAGGTTGTGCCATCAGTGCTAGTGTATCTACTAATGCCGTTGGCCCAATATTGGCAAGTTTTTCATAAAGGCTAGCGCTCGTATCAGTATTTTTTATTTCGCACTCGGCTTTTAATATCATGTCGCCAGTATCTAAACCTTTATCCATTTGCATGATAGTGACACCTGTTTTTTTATCACCTGCTTCAAGTGAACGCTGTATAGGTGCAGCACCACGCCATAAAGGCAGAATTGAACCGTGAACATTAATACAACCTAACCGTGGAGCACTTAAAATGACTTCAGGTAGCAACAGGCCATAAGCAACGACAACCATAATATCAGCATTATATTGAGCCAATTGTAGTTGATCTTCTTCACTCTTAAAATTAAGAGGTTGCTCAACAATAATGTTGTGCTCTAGTGCTAGTATTTTTGTTGCACAAGCTGTTAGTCTTTTACCGCGACCAGCTGGTTTATCTGGCGGACAATAAACGGCAACAATATTATGTTTAGCGTTAATTAACGCGGCTAAATGTTGTGCTGCAAAATCAGGAGTGCCTGCAAAAATAATATTTAATGGATTAGCCAAAGTAATTCCTATTGTTTTAAGTAAGTAAGCACTTACCTACTGGTTGTTTTTATCCATTTTAGCTTCTTTTTCAAGCTTCTTTTGAATACGTTGACGCTTTAGCGGGGATAGGTAATCAACAAATAAAACACCATTTAAATGATCAATTTCATGTTGTATACAAATACTTTGTAATTCAGTGGCATTTAATGTGAATTCTTTACCTTGTCGGTCAAGTGCTTTTACGGTACATGTATCATGACGATCCACTTTAGCATATGTGCCAGGAACGGATAAACAACCTTCTTCATTAATGGATGTTTCATCACTGGTAGCAACAATTTCAGGATTGATAAAAACTATAGGCTGATCGTTCTCTTCAGAGGTATCCATTACAACAATACGTTGATGAATATCGACTTGGGTAGCGGCAAGACCTACACCTTTTTCTTTATACATAGTTACCAACATATCGTCTATAATTATAGCCGTAGCATTAGTAATATCAGTAAGTGGCTGCGCTTTTGTTCTTAAACGCGGATCTGGAAAACGTAATACAGTTAAAATAGTCATATTTTGATAAAAGAATTAGCGATAATTCACCTAGAATGTTATGTTTCAATTATATACTCAAGTAACTGTAACTGAAACCTGCATTTTTAAGTCACTCGATATAACTAATATTTATAGTGCGTTACAGCAGTAAGCACTAAAAAGGAACGAGCTCTATGCTTAAAAAAATAATACTATCGCTATCTTTACTGTCTTTTCCATTGCTAGCTATTGCCGATGAAATAAAACTTATTGATGGCGCACCTAAAACACATGTAGTAGTGAAGGGTGATACTTTATGGGATATTTCAGCACTTTTCCTTCAGCAACCTTGGTTATGGCCTAAGCTGTGGCGTTTAAACCCAGATATTAATAATCCACATTTAATTTATCCTGGTGATATTTTAAAGCTTATCTTTGATGAAAATGGTGAGCCAATGCTTGTTGTGGCAACGACAAAAGCTGTAAAGCCAAGCTATAAGTGGTCGCCTAAGATTCGCCAAGAAAAAACTAAAAATTCTGCTATTACTATATTACCTTTAGAGGTGATTGCACCCTTTCTTAGATATGACAACTTATTTACTGAAGATGAGCTAGAAAAATCACCTTATATTATTGGTAGTGATGAAGGCTACCGAATGACAACTCATGACTTCAAAGTTTATGTTAATGCGGATTTAGAGCTTGCTCAAAGTTATGCGATTTATGATAAAGGTGAAGAACTTTTTGATCCTGAGACAGGTGATTCTTTAGGTTTTTATGTCAATTTGGTTGGTACTGGGCAAGTATTAAAACGCGGTGATATCGAAAATGATGTGCCTTCTACTATGAATGTTGGCTCTGTGAAAAGAGAGATACATGCAGGGAATTATGTAGTCCCCGTTAATGACGGACAGTTGTTACCATCTGTTTTTTCTATGAAAGCCGCTAGCGCACCACTTCGTGGAGCAATTGTTAAGGCAACGAGTAATGGCCGTGAATTTTCTAAATTTGAAGTCGTTATGATTAACCGTGGCATTGAGCATAACGTGACTGTAGGTGATGTTATGGCGATAAAGCGAACAAGCCCAGCTGTTGTTAATACCGGTAATGGACCTGCTTATAGTATAGAAACTTCTCGTTGGAATAAGATAACAGGTAGTGATTATAAAATGCCAGAAGAGCAGTTAGGAGAATTAATGGTTTTTAAGGTTTATCAAAAAGCAAGTATGGCACTTATTCTTAATACCCAGAAACCTGCTAGAATAAATGATTTAATTACCGCACCAGAATAATAGGCTGTTAAATCTTTTATTTTTCAACTTTATTAAAGAAAAAGTAAAACCTATACCCGTTCCTTCTGAGTTTGTATCTTCAGATGGAACGGATACATGACTTGTTCTTAAGGAGAAGACAAGTAATGATTAATAGCAGTAAAAATAATATAGAATATTGGTTAGCTTTAAAGCTCGTTCCTCGCTTAGCCATTCATAAAAAAATAGCGTTTGTTGAAACCTTTGGTCTAAAAGCACTATTTTCCTTAGGTAACAACTCCTCTGTACTTAGTTCAGCTAATAATCTAAGTGTGAAACAACTTTATGCTTTTCATCATCCAGACAGACAAAAAATAGCGCAAATCCTTCAAGCAAGTGCGGCATGTAATAGTACTATCATTTGTTTTGACGAACCTTGCTATCCGCAATTACTTAAGCAAATTTATGATCCACCATTAGTAATATTTGTCCAGGGAAACACACTCTTACTCAATGCTCCACAATTAGCGGTCGTTGGTAGTCGTGCTGCTAGTGCAGGGGGTAGGGAAACAGCATTCACATTATGCAAAAAAATGGTACAACTAAATTTTGTTATCACCAGTGGGTTAGCACTTGGGATTGATGCTGCGGCTCATCGTGGCGCCCTAAGTCAACCAGCGAGTACCATCGCAGTAGTTGCTACCGGGTTAGACCAAGTATATCCCGCTAGACATTTCTCTTTAGCTCAACAAATAAAAGCGTCAAGTGGGGCTATTATTAGTGAGTTTATACCCGGGACGCAAGCTAGAGCTGGACACTTTCCAAAAAGAAATCGTCTTATTAGTGGTTTAAGCTTAGGTGTCTTAGTGGTAGAGGCAGAGTTAAAAAGTGGCTCCTTAATTACAGCACGCTGTGCACTTGAACAAAATAGAGAAGTATTTGCAATTCCTAGTTCTATTGCAAATAAACAAGCGAAAGGTTGTCACTGGTTAATTAAGCAAGGCGCTAAACTTGTTGAGCAATGTGCCGATATCATAGATGAGTTCGCTTTTGATGATAAAGCTAGTCTACACTTAAAGTGTAGTCAACAGACTTTAAAGTTATTAGAACAAGGCGATCACAAAACAGAGGATGAAATAAATCAAAAAGGCTTGTGCAACGATGAATTGTTGGCTAGTGTGGGTTTTGAAATCACTCCTGTAGATAAAGTAGTTTCACGGAGCGGGCTTCCCGTAGAGGAAGTGTTAATTAGGTTAACAATGCTTGAGCTAAGTAGTCTGATATCGGCGGTACCCGGTGGCTACATTAGAACGCAATAAAGGGGCTAATTATGTTCGATATCTTAATGTATCTTTTTGAAACGTATATCCAAAATGAAGCAGAGGTCATGGTGGATCATGAGCTGTTAACCGATGAGTTAACGCGCGCAGGCTTTCATCAGGATGAAATATATAAAGCATTAAATTGGCTTGAAAAACTTACCGCGTTGCAAGACACAGATGCCTACCCTTACCTAACTCGTGTAGGAAGTAAGTCGGTACGTATATATACTAACGAAGAAATGCAGTTACTTGATACGCCAAGCCGTGGTTTTATATTATTTCTAGAGCAGGTTAATGTGCTTGATTTTACTACGCGCGAAATGGTAATTGATAGAGTGATGGAACTTGATACTAAGTACTTCTCTATGGAGGATCTTAAATGGGTTATTCTAATGGTATTATTTAATGTACCCGGTAAAGAGTCGGCTTACTCCCAATTAGAAGACTTAATTTTTGAAGAACAAGAAGGTCCATTGCATTAAGAGCAGCCTAAGCTAGCTAATGAATAACTAATTTTATTAGCTAGCCATTACCCTACATATTGTTCAGGAAAATTTTGTGGCATAATGGCCCTACACTTATTTTATGCGCAATTTTTAATAATGTCTGAATCCGATAAAGCTCTTTTTACTCATCACGAACATGCTTTAGAAAAAGAGTATCAAGTGTGTCCTGAATGCGACTCAGTGTTGTCTATTAAACATGGTAAATCAGGGGCTTTTTTAGGTTGTGTAAATTATCCTAATTGCCAATATACCTGTGCAGTAGTTGAACATGAGCGTGTTGAAGATAAAACCCTACCGGGTAGTGAGTGTCCATTATGCTCTTATGTATTAGCGGTTAAACAAGGTCGCTATGGTATGTTTATTGGTTGCAGTAACTTTCCGCAATGCCATCATATTGAGCAAGAGGCGCAAGAGATCATACAGGATGTAGTATGCCCAAGCTGTAAAAGTAGCTCGTTGCAAGAAAAGACCAGTCGATTTGGTAAGAAGTTTTACTCTTGTGATGCTTATCCAAAGTGTAAGTTTGTCGTTAATCATGAACCTATTGAAGGGCGCTGTGAAAAGTGTCAATTTCCTCTTTTGTTAAAAAGAAATATGGCTGCTGGAATTAAATACCAATGCGCAGATAAAAAATGTTCTCAGATGCAAAAATTATCATAAAACAGCATAAAAGCATTGATATAAAAAAGACGCCTGTACTATATACGTAAGAAGCGTCTTTTTTATTATCTAATCAAATACATGAGAGTATTTATTAGGATTGCTTTTCTATATAGCTTTTTGCGAAGCCACTAAGGTCAGGAAATGCTTGTTTACACAGGATATCCGCTAAACGCTGTAAACGTTCTGCAAGTTGTAATTCATTATTACCACTGACATTAATATGGCCCATTTTACGACCAGCACGCTTAACTTTGTTGTACCAATGAATAGTTGCGCTTGGTATAGCAAGCACCGCATCAGGCACAGTATCTTCACCAATAATATTGACCATTGCTGTTGGACGAATAAGTGCTGTACTACCTAAAGGTAAATCACAGATTGCTCTTAAATGGTTTTCAAACTGACAGGTATCGGCACCTTGTTGGGTCCAATGTCCTGAGTTATGCACTCTTGGGGCAATTTCATTGACTAAGAGTTGATTACCGACTTGGAAAAACTCAATAGCCATAACACCAACATAGTTAAGCTTATCTGAAAGTGCTTTAAATACCGTACCAGCTTGTTTCTGTAATTGTGCATTAACAGGAGCAGCAAGTGAGACACTTAAAATACCATCGGTATGATGATTTTCAGTTAAAGGATAAACGGCCACATCACCATTGACACGACGAACACCAACAAGTGATACTTCGCGATCAAAAGGTACCATTTGCTCTGCAACAATACCTTGCTTAACTGTTGTTTTTGAAGCGGTAAGAAAATCAGCCATATCCTGCCAAACTGCCTCGGCATCAGCCGCTGACTTTAATCGCCATTGCCCTTTTCCGTCATATCCTTCAAGCGCAGTTTTAAAGATAATAGGTAAAGACAAGTGTTCAATAGCCTTATCAAAATCTACTTTATCGTTAACAAAGTAATGTTTGGCATTGGCAGCATTACAAGATTCAAGCAATGCTTTTTCTAATCTTCTATCGCCACCAATTTTAATCGCGTTACTTGTTGGGTATAATTTCCCCGAACGCTCACACTTAGCAAGTATGTTGTGGGCTACATGCTCAAATTCTGCTGTAATTACATCAGCATTTTTAATGCCCGTTTCTAAATCGCCACAAATATATTCAGGAGCAAGAGGCTGTACAACCTTATTACTTAATACATCGAGAGCTTTAACATCCAAGTTTAAAGGTGTGCCCGCTAATTCCATCATTCGAGCTAATTGACCTGCGCCAAGTATGAGAACTTTATTCATGAGAGGTTTTATTCTGCCGGGTTTGGGTTAGCAAGTATGGTTTCAGTCTGCTTTTGACGAAATTTTTCGATGTTTTTTTGGATCTCAGCGTCATAAGTACCAATAATTTGTGCTGCAAGTAAACCAGCGTTAGCTGCACCGGCATTGCCAATAGCTAATGTGCCTACTGCGATACCTTTTGGCATTTGTACAATAGATAATAAAGAGTCTTGCCCATTAAGTGCTTTAGATTGCACCGGAACACCTAAAACAGGTAAAGGGGTGTAAGCTGCTGCCATTCCTGGTAAGTGAGCGGCACCACCAGCGCCTGCGATAATAACCTTAATACCTCTATCTTTTGCACTTTCAGCATATTCGGCAAGTAAGTGAGGAGTACGGTGTGCAGAAACGACTTTGGTTTCGTACTTTACACCTAAAGAATCAAGCATTTCTGCGGTGTGTTGCATTGTTGGCCAATCTGATTTTGATCCCATGATGATACCGACTGTCATTAATTTATGCCCTTTAAAAGTATAGAATGTTCTTCATATATGAAGAAAGTAAAAATAGAGCTGCAATTATAACCTTGTTTAACGAAATACGGAATATAGAACTTTTCTATCGATAAATTAATCCATCATTAGGCGTTTATGAGCAGTGTTTGGTAATATTGTCTGGAAGTGATTAATTAATAGTAGGGCGATCTGTGAGCGAAGAAAATATAGTTGATGCTTTTAACCGTGGGGGCATAATTGCTTATCCAACGGAAGCAGTCTTTGGTCTCGGCTGTGATCCTGACAATGAAGAATCACTTAAGCGCTTGTTGCAATTAAAAGCAAGGTCTGCTGATAAGGGATTAATTCTACTTGCAGGGAGCTACGATCAATTACTTCCTTATATTGACGACAGTAAAATCCCCGAAGATAAGCGTATTACCGTGTTATCAAGATGGCCTGATGGCATCACCCAGCTAATACCTAAAAACAATACAATTTCACGGTTATTATCAGGACAATTTGACACTATTGCTGTAAGAATTACCAGTCAATCCGATGTAGTTTCCTTGTGCAAACAAACAAATAAACCCATAGTTTCAACCAGTGCTAATTTATCTGGTCAAGAACCCGCAAAAACATGGCAGACATTAGATATCATGTTATCTAATCAAGTGGACTTTATAGTTGAAGGGGTTACTTTAGGTCATACCTCACCATCAAAGATTATTGATGCGTTGACAGGTAAAGTCATCAGAAGTTAAACACATTCTTAGCTGAGATAAATTTGAGAGAATATCACAACTAGTTTATTCACAACTCAACTGAGTTAACAGTATATTTTCTTCTATTATTATAAGAATTTGATCTAGATCAACGTATCGAAGAGCTCCTTATATAGCGGTTAAAGCTTTGCGCTAAATCAAACTTTATTAAATCAACATGACTATTATAGCCCTAATCATATTAAGGATATAATATCATGAAAAAAAACGTTATTAAACATCGCTTTATTATCAACTATTTCAACTGCAGCTTTAGCTAATCAAGCGGCTGATATTCTCATTCGTGGTGACGCTACTATGGTTTCAACAGAGAGAGGACAATTTACAATTATATCAAGTGGCGTGGATTTTGGTTTGGTACTATCAGTTGGGGATGATACTCTGTTAGGGTTTAACTTTGTTGACTTCTTCGATAGCAATTGGGCTATTGAACTATTAGCGGCAACACCTTTTTATCACGATATAGAGTTACATGCAGCAGTCGCAATGACATTACTTGCAGATACTAAACAATTACTACCCACGTTAAGTGCTTTATATTACTTTAATACAGGTAGTGTTTTTAAACCTTATGTAGGTGTCGGTATTAATTACACTGTTTTCTTCGATAATAGTTTAACAAGTAATTATTCTGATGCAGGCTTTAGTGATACAGAACTTGAGAACTCTTTTGCTGTTGTTGATAACATTGGTAGTGCGTCTGTTGATGTTAACCCAATGGTATATTCAGTAATGCTTGGTTATAAATTCTAATAAAACTTAATAGCTACTTAAAATAAAAAGCAGTAACTTATTCTAAAGGGTTACTGCTTTTTTGTTTTCATTAATTTGTGATTCAGTTAGGCTGTAGCTATACGCTAACTTACTTTGCAATAACTATGACACAACAGACCCCAGATCAATATCGCGTTTTTGGAAATCCCATTGAACATTCCCGCTCCCCAGAGATTCATCATATATTTGCTAGTAAGAACCAACAAAATATCAATTATCAAAAGCAGTTAGTTGATATTGACGATTTCTCTAATGCCATTACAGACTTTATTGATCAAGATGGTAAAGGCGTAAACGTAACAGTACCTTTTAAAGAACAGGCGCTTGCGATAGCAGATGAACTCACCGACCGAGCGTCATTAGCTGGTGCTGTAAATACACTTAGCTTTAAAGATGGAAAAATTTTTGGTGACAATACCGATGGTGAAGGCTTAGTTCAGGATTTAATTACTAATAAAGTGACATTAAAGCACAGTCGAATTTTACTCTTAGGTGCAGGTGGAGCGGCAAGAGGTGTTTTACTACCTTTACTTGCACAAAACCCTTCATCTATTGTTATTGCTAATAGAACAGTAAGTAAAGCCGATACATTATGCCTTCACTTTTCTGATAGTCGCCTTAGTGCTTCTAGTTACCAAAATCTTGAACAACAGAGTTTCAATGTCATTATAAATGCGACATCTGCGAGTTTATCTGGAAGCTTACCGCCACTCCCAACGTCAATCATAAGTCAACATGTGGTTTGTTATGATATGGTCTACGGTAAAGATGACACACCATTTCTTAAATGGGTAAAAGAACACGGAGCAATAAAGGTAATTGATGGTTTAGGTATGTTAGTAGGACAAGCAGCCGTTAGTTTTTACGTTTGGCGAGGAGTGACTCCCGAGGTTCAACCAGTCATTGATAAATTAAGAGCTTCTTTAAAATAAAAAGAGAAATCCCTATGAATCAAGCCATTTTGTTTAATGATGATTTAACCTTTGATAAAGAGCAAGACGCTTGGTGTTTTACAGCATTATTATCAGCTCAAGTGATTAGTATTTACTTCCATTCAATGCAGCTAAAGAGGCTTGAAGAAATAGATACTTGCACTAAATTTGATCTAGAGGAAATAGTCGAACTCTGGCTCGAGAAAAATGAGCCAGAGGGAAGTGCTATTCATATACAAATGCGTTAATAAATCGATTTACTCAAATCATTATTCACTAATGTAATCATTTTTTAGTTCTACATAATTTATGGCTGACTGTTTAAGAAAGGCAGATTCACTGTCTTTTAAAGGTCTAGCTTGTTTTATAGGGTTGCCGACATATAAATAACCGCTAACTAATGTTTTATTAGGGGGAACTAAACTGCCCGCGCCAATAAAAACATCATCTTCAATAATAGCACCATCCATAATGATAGCACCCATACCCACTAGTATACGGTTACCAAGTTGACAGCCGTGCAACATACACTTATGACCAACGGTTACATCGTCGCCAATAATTAAAGGGTTACCGTTTGGATTGCTTGGACTTTTTCGAGTGACATGCAAAACACTACCATCTTGGATATTAGTCCGGTTACCAATTATAATTTTATTTACGTCTCCACGCGCAGCAACAAGTGGCCAAATACTGACATCGTCCGATAAAGTAATATCTCCGACGAGAACAGATGAGCTATCAATGTAAATATTAGCACCAATGGAAGGATGAATGCCCTTATAAGGACGTATGTTAGTAATACTCATATAATACCTACTGCAATACTGCAATCTAATAGAATGTTCAATAGTTATAAAAATAACATAGCTAGCTAATAAAAGCAGTGCTAGAAATATTAAGTAATCAAAAAATTTATAGAGATAAGGCCGACCAATTGAAATGTAATTAAAAATATGAGCAAGTAATGAACGTATTGAAGTAAACACACACAAGGACTGTACGAAAGTTAAACAAAGGTTTTTTAATTATGATTTTAACGAAAAAGGTATTGACCAAAACAATAAAGTCTTTACAATGCGCTCCAGTTCCAAGGGG
>CAJWZC010000051.1 GCA_913049915.1 uncultured Colwellia sp. | reverse complement strand
TAAAAGGCGACAAGCCCTACTAGGAAAGTATTCTACTAAATAAAGCGCCATCTTTTTTCATAAACATCCATATTTTTATTAATATGAAAATTATATACTAACAAAACTATTAACTTTCTATTCAATTTATAATAATTATCATTTCGATAATTATTAGCTAAGTAGACTAATACAAAGTTATTAACTACTAGTAGTTAATAACTTTATTCACCCGAAATTTAGTACTTTAAATATCAACTAGACTTTAAGTAAAGGGTAAGTGAATAAAACTAAATGAACCATATTAAAAAGGAAATAAGTTAAAATCGCATACCAAATTTTACCTGTACTTAAATAAACCAACCCATACAGAAAACCAGCCAATGTAGCTAAAAGCATATAACTAAAGCCACCTAAAAATGCGCAAGACCAAATAAGAAGATCGTCAGTATAAGTCCCATTAAGCGATTTATTAGACTTATTAGTATTTGCTGAATGAATCCTCTGAAAAAAACTTCCTCAATAATACACGTTAATAATAAATTGTTTAACGCAAATAACCACCACCAGCTTGGTGGTGGTGGATCATACTTAATTAATAATAATAAAATAGCTAGACTAAATATTAGTATAAAGATAAACACGACTAAAGCACTTAACTGCGAGCTATTGAGTGCTTTAAAAAGAGTGAACGGTTTTCTATTTATTAAAAGTGCTGGATATAGCATCAAAAGCAGAAATATAGTCATCGGTTTATCAAAGTTTAAATACAGTATTAAGGGCATACCACTGGGATAAAATCTTGTGTGAACAACATAGGATAAATAATTAAGATTATTTTTAGCTTAAGTTAACATAATGTTAGATGAGGTTAAATTTTTAAATCAGAAGTAAAATACATACTCATTATTTCTACTCTAACGCCATTGATTCACTCTAATGCTATTAACTTGTTACAATAATATTTTCAATAAGGTAATACTTCATGATTTATCAATTAGGTAAATATTCACCCAAAATATCAGCGAGTTGTTTTATTGCTCCCAGTGCTTATGTTATTGGCAAAGTAGATATAGCAAAAATGCCAGTGTTTGGTTCAACGTGGTAATTCGAGCTGATTTAGATACAGTCATCATTGGTGAAAACTCTAATATTCAAGATGGTTGTATATTACACGTTGATGAAGGGTTTCCTATCAATATAGCTAAAAATGTAACGGTAGGACATAAAGTCATACTACACGGCTGTACTATAGGTAAAGGTAGCTTAATAGGTATGAATGCTGTGATATTAAATGGCGCTAAAATAGGCAAAGATTGCTTGATAGGCGCAAATACTTTGGTAACTGAGAACATATCAATTCCCGATGGGAGCTTGGTCATTGGATCACCTGGTAAAGTAGTGAAGCAACTGGATGAGAAGGTAAAAACAATGATCGTAAAAGGAGTTGAACATTATGTGCATTGTAATCATCAATATAAAAATGAATTGAAACTGATAGATTAGCTTTTAAGTTACCTTGCCCTTGGTAACTGTATATTGCTCAGAAAATTCAATAATAAACTAGTATAAACCAAGAGGCCTGCCGCTTAAGTTTATAAAGAATTCATCCCTGAATAACGGCAGTCCTCTATATCAAGACAATATGCTCCATCATTAGCTAATAAGTCAGATCCATGTGACGTCATGTCTCAGCGCGAGACCTAACATTGTTGGTTAGTCAGTTCATTACTGAGATGGAAATTGGCGTATTTAATACTCCTAGATTACTTTACTAGTGTCACCCTCGTGGTGGCTTAGTAGAGGTTATAGAACTTAGAGCAGTGGATTCTCGATTAGATACTTCATAGTTTATACTTAGATAAGATTACTGTATTTTAAAATAAAGTATCAATTATTAGAACTAAATAAAATCCCTACAACTCCTTACACTAATCTCTATACTTAAAAGCAAAAATTAAGGAAATAAAATGGGTTTGGGATCAAAAATCGAAGTAAAAGAATTAGAAGCAGAATTGGATGAAGAAGCTAAACAAAACGATAATGATACAAGTGACGCTATTGATTATGACGCGCCTTCAAATAATCTAACATATTAATCTAAATCTTTTAAAGGTTAATTTACTTATAAGGCCGCGGCTTCTACGTAGACTGTAATTACGAGTGACTCTTATTGTTAATAGTACAGTGAGTAGTATAGACAAAATAGAACATGGACAAAAACCTATTAAAAAAAACAACACACTACCACCAAATAGAGAGTCCCGTAGCGGCACCAAACAAGGTTCAGCAAGAACCTAAAAGACCCGCACTATTAAAATACTCTTGCGGGTTTTTTGTATCCAATGACATCCAGTAACCACTAGTAGTATCTAGATTAAAAAGCGGTACTAATTTCAATCACACAATCTGGTACCACTTTATAGCTAAAGTTACCCCTCTTTCTAGTACCGCAGTTAAACAAGCCCGATCTAATGCTAAAGTAAAATAATCACATGCGAATGGGGTGGCCTAATAAGTTAATAACAGTGTGTTTAGATAACGACTATTTTTACGTTCTGTACTCGGCATTAATTTTTACATAGTCGTAACTAAAATCACACGTCCAAATGGTTGCGGCTTTATCGCCACGGTTAAGTGCTACGGTAATATCAATTTCAGGCTTATCCATTATCGCTTGCCCTTGAGATTCAATATAACTCTGGGCACGACCACCTTTTTCTGCCACTAAAACATCACCAAAATAAAGTGATAATGTGTTGGTATCTAAATCCGCTAAAGAGTCACATTCCCTTGAGGCATAACCAATAGCAGCAAGTACCCGGCCTAGGTTAGGATCACTCGCAAACATAGCGGTTTTAACTAACGGGCTTTTGCTAATAGAAAAACCAATTGCTTTGGCTTCATCAATGCTTAAGGCCCCTTCAATATTTATCGTAATAAACTTGGTTGCGCCTTCACCATCACGAACAATAGCTTGTGCCAAATACTGAGCCATTTTAAGCAAGGCGTTAAAGACTTCATTAAAACCCTCATCACTTCGGCTTGTTATTGGCGCCGCCTCACCCTTGCCTGTTGCAATAACAATAAATGAATCATTGGTCGAAGTATCACCGTCAACAGAAATACAGTTAAAGGATAAATCGGCTATTTCTTTGGTTATTTTATCTAATAGTGACTGGGCAATGTTAGCATCTGTTGCCACATAACCAAGCATGGTCGCCATATTGGGGTGGATCATACCCGAGCCTTTCGAGATACCGGTAATATGAATATTTTTTCCTACTACTGTTAGTTGAGTCGCATACGCTTTAGGCACAATATCTGTTGTCATGATTGCAGAGGCAGCATTAGCCCAGTTATCACTGCTTAAATTAGCTACGGCATGAGGTAAGCCTACTAAAATTTTATCCATGGGTAGGTGTTCTAAAATTACACCGGTTGAAAAAGGTAAAATCGACTCAACTGGTATCGCCATAATTTCAGCTAAATGCTGACAAGTGGTTATGGCATCTGTCATGCCTTGCTCACCAGTTCCCGCATTGGCATTGCCAGTATTTATTACCAGTGCCTTAATAGTACTATCGATATTACTTGCTGCTAGTGCTAAATGCTTTTTACACAAGGTAACGGGCGCTGCACAAAAACGATTCTGGGTAAAAACCCCAGAAATAGCACTACCCTCAGCAATTTCAATAACCAGTAAATCTTTACGATTTTTCATTTTAATATTCGACTCAGCCCAACCAAGGCGAATACCTTTGATGGGAGTAAGTAACACAGGGTTTATTTCAGATAAATTAACAGGCATAAATAATAGTAATAACTAACAAAAATTAAATGGATATTACTTTTTTTTGAATTTTTATGCAAAGATTTGATTGTGATAAAAATATCTTTTTCTGCATAAAATACTGGATAATCGGATTAACGTTACAAGCTAACTAAGACACTTGCTTATAAAATTTTCTAAAACTAAATAGTAATATAAGCTAAATAACCACTCAAAATATATTCAATGACTACTATTCAATCTTAACTCGTTTTAAAAGATATTTAACTAATTGAAATAACATAAATACTGTTACTAAAACTCTAGTTTGATAGTTTACTTATTTAAAGGGAATTTCTCGTCAATAGCCGACCTATTATCAGTAAATTTAATGCAGAAGTTAGCAATAAAAGACGCTATTAAAAAATTAGTTAAGCCGAACTAAGGTTATTTAAAAAATTATTGAGATGTCCGGATATTTCATAGAGTTACTAATCGTATTACGAATTAACTATGCCATTCATGATAACTACAAGCAATAATGACAAGCCAGTTGCTATCTTTTTAGCTTATTAAAATATCGATTAATAAAGTAAATAGCTCCTATCTAGGCATTATCAAAACTACTTTCTCAAAAGTTATTATGGGTGGCCTGATAAGTTACAGTCCAAGCGAGTACTTCACTTTCAACGACATACACAACCAAGTAATAGTGATTCGACATCACCGCATAAGCATCAACATCAGTAGCAAACATAGACGTTAAAAAACAAATACGGTCGACCAGCCATTGTCGGCGGTACTCATAACTTTATTTGGTGTAATTGTATTCACCACAAAGATAGACGCGGCGAATACAACGAGAAATAAAGTGGTAATAGCGGGTATCTTAAAGGGAGACTTGTTTGCTGCGTTCTTGAGTAATGCTGAACACCTCTTTTCTGGTGGCTATTTAACCATAGTAAAGAGGTGGCATTTAATCAAAAGTTTATGTCTGCCCCCGATTTCCCGATTCATGCTAAAGCTTGTTAATACTATTCACATATATAATTTATTAGTAATTACTGACTAAAAATATTTTTCAGTGAATCAAGTTTAGCTTTATCTTTATCTGATAAATTTTTATCTAATTGTTCTGTTAAAGCCTTTTTAGCTTCTTCCTTTGCCTTTTCTTTTAACGCTTCTTTAGCTGCTTTTTCAATAGACTTAGTCAAACGGTTAATCACTTCTGCACTTAATTGCTCAGGAGTTAAACCAACTTTTTCATCCCCTAAATTATTCATCACAATATTAGGTACTTTCAATACTTGAGGATCCCACTGCTCTGTTTCTAAAGACGCCTTGTTATTAATAAAACTAAACTTTTTAACCATCAGTCGGATAGGCTCAGAGGTAGTGTCTTCCTCAGCTATTTTAGTTTCTGTTTGAACTGGCGCAGATGAGTTTTTTTCAATATTTTCAAGCAACGCTTGTAAATTAGTTGTTTGCCCTTTTTGTTCGGCAATAATGTCAGCACCATCGATTAACACTTCATCTATGACAATGACATCACCAAAAAGGTTACCAAGATCTAATGCAACATTATCTAAATGAAAAAGGTGTGCACTATCAAAACCTGTTGGATTTGCTAAATGAAGACCACGAATTTCGCCTCGTCCTTCTTTTAACGTGATATTTACACCAGCTACAGTAACTGCCGTACCTGTTACTTTAGTTCCAACTTTTTCAATGACATTTTTAACAATGCCATCAAGGTTAGCAATACCGTAGTAAGTGATGCCGCCAAGTACCAGTATAATGATGGCCAGTAACGATAGAATAATCTTTTTCATGGGTTGTCCTTATGAGTTGTGAAATATAAATTTATTAAAAAGTATAGTTAAAAATTAGCATACCTTTAGGTAATAAACATTATGTATTTTAATACTTTAATAAAATGGTGAAAAAACTGTAGTGAAATTAAATAAAAATATATCAGATGAGTTGTTTTATTTTAAATCTTTTGATTATATCGTTTCAATATTCTATTTATTCTCGTTGCTTAGCAAGTTAATAGTTATACATTATTACGATTTAATTAAAAAAGATATTTAAGTTTTTAAATGAGGTGATATTTAGTTTTAATTCTTTTGATAGGGATTTTATTGATAAAAAAATTAAGGTAAATAGAACCTTAAATGATAGTTTTTAATAATATTTAAAAAACATACTAAGTAATACCATTAACATATTTATATAACTTTACTATTCTAATATCTACGCCTTAGTGGAACCTTCCTTCGATAGGCCTTTATTAATAGAATTACTACTTGTCAGTGATGGAGGCAACACGAGACTTTAAAAAGGGGTACACCCATTTATTAATAATTGAATGGTTACTTGTTCCAATGTTGCTTAACTGTCATTACAGTTACGTCTTCAGTAACCAAGTTTTAAGTGTGATGTTAGACAGCATTGTTCAAAGGTGAACTGATGTGCAGAAGCCACTTACTTTATTCAGCATTGCCCTGATACAAAAATGGATGGTGTGCCTTATGAAAGGCAGTGGTGTAATTAATTGCTTAGTGGCATTTGTTGACTAATGAACAAGGTACACTGACATTTTACAATCGCCCTAATATCCTACTAACTGTTGTAGCTATCTATTTACCGCTCCTAAAAGTTGGTATATTCCTTTTTTTTAGTTCATTAGCAATAGCATCAAGTTTCATGCCTTACTTTCTAAGTAGAACTATTAAAGATTCTAGATCAATAATTTAATTATGGCTGACAAAGTTAATGTTGGATAATACAATAATAGGGAGGTTCTTTAGAAGCTTGAAGACCAAAAGACTGAACAATATCACTTTTATAAATCACGCCTCAGCGGTTGATGAAGTTAATAGTTATATCAGGTTTTATAATTACAAACGCAGGCATTCGAGTATTGGGTATATGACACCCCACCAGCAATATAATAAATTAAAAAATGTGGCTTAAAATCTTTATAGTTTTAGTTGACCATTACATAAACTGTACAACGCAAACATTGAGTTAAATCGCCGTACAGTTTTTATCATCTTGATAGCTATAAACAGATAAGTATCAAGTTTTCGCGCCTAGCTTTACTGCTAATGCTGCACGTTGCTCTGTATCATCAAATGCTGACCAGCCCTGAATATGCTGCGCTATTAATGTTTCCATCATATCAATATGATTTGGTTCAGCGTTCAGTGCTGGGATATATTCATAACGTTCACCGCCTGCTTCTATAAAATATTCACGATTTTCGATGCCAATTTCTTCAATCGTTTCCAAGCAATCTGCCGAAAAGCCAGGACAGACTAACTGCACTGATTTAACACCTTCTGCGGGTAATGCCATCAAAGTTTTATCGGTATAAGGTTGTAACCACTCTTCACGCCCAAAACGAGATTGAAAAGTCACTAAATATTCATCAGCATTTAAACCCAAATTTTCAGCTAGTAACCGTGAGGTTTTATAACATTCACAATGATATGGGTCGCCATTCAGTAAATACCGTTTAGGGATGCCATGGTAAGTAAAAATTAATTTATCCGCACGGCCATTCACTTCCCAATGTTGACGTATTTTGTCGGCTACTGCTTTGATATAATCAGGAAAATCGTGGTAATGGTTAATAAAACGTAATTCAGGAATCAAACGTTTTTTAGCAAAACTCGCTGCTACCGCATCAAAGGTAGACGCTGTCGTTGCAGCACAGTACTGTGGATAAAGAGGTAAAACTAATAATTTGCATACACCTTGTTTAAGCATTTTTTCGGTAACAGAGTCTACCGAAGGCGAGCCATAACGCATAGCAAATTCAACGACTATATTGGTACCATATTTCTGTTGTAACTTTTTACGCAGTGCATCCGCTTGATCTTGTGTATTAAACAAAAGCGGTGATCCTCGTTCTGTCCAGACAGTACTGTAAGCTTTAGCTGAGCGCCTAGGACGAATATTTAAAATAACAAAATTAAGGATCATAAACCATAATAAACGTGGAACTTCTACCACCCGAGGATCCCATAAAAACTCTCGAAGATACCTTTTTAAATCACTTTTTTTGGGTGCGTCTGGCGTACCAAGATTAGTGATGAGGACACCAATTTTGTCCGATTGTTTATGGGAGAAGTCTGGGTTACCTTGGTATTTCATTTATAAAACTCTGCATGATTTAAATATAAAGCAGTAGTTTACTTAATATCATTAGAATAAACACCCTGTCGTGTACCTAAAGCTTGAATGAATTCATATTTATCTATAATTATTTAATAACAAACTGACATTATATTTTCTATTAGTGAATACATAGCTAGAACAATACAAATCATTATTTATTGTTAAAATAGATATAAGCTGGTTTATAGGTTCGCTCAACGAGCCCATCCCTAGACAAGCTAATCGAGAAGATAAGTGTATTGATAATTTTTGGGAGGACCGCTTTAAATCTCAATTATTGTTTGATGAAGCGGCATTATTGCCATGCATGGCTTATGTTGATTTAAACCCTGTTCTTACGGGGATTGCCCCCTGTACCAGAAAGTTTAAACTTTACTAGCATACAGATGCATATTAAAGCCACCATAAATGGGGAGCAAACCTTAGCAAGGTTTATTGGTGATGAGCACAAACATAAACTAAAGGGAGTTAATGTTAGTTTACAAGACTATTTGACCTTAGTGGATGAAACAGGTCGCGTTATTCGAGCAGGCAAACGTGGCGCAATAAGTCTATAGGCTAATCATATTCTCTGAAGATTACACATTAGTGGTGAGAGTTGGTTAAAACTCACCACTAAATTTGAATACATCTTCACTGACGCTTTGACTACAGCTGAGCATTTATCTGAATTCACTGAATATATTTGCTTAAAACGAGCCTAAGGTATCAATAGCGCTAAGCAGTACCTAAATAGCGCTTAATATTCCGATACTCCATACACTATTTCATTGTTATTTTATCAATAATATCAAATAATTCACCTTGAATACGGTATTTAGATCAAATCAACTCTATTTAATGGATGAGTTAATTTTGAATGCTAATCACGCTAAATTCTGAGGTTAATTTACCCCTATTAAAGTGACTACTTATTACATAATTTAATTATAATTAAATTATGGCTGGCAAAGTTAATACAAATAAAATTAATGCATACCTAACAATAAGATAATACATAAAAAAGAGTTCTGTGACGCACTAAATCAGGGTTTAACAACCCTCTATAAAAAAAACCAAAAAGCCTTTATAAATAAGCTTTGTCGGGTTTTTTATATCTAAAACTATTTTATGTCTTTTATTTAAATCAACGGGGAGTTAAATTTCTCTCCAATTAAAAACTTACGATTTATGATAAATGACTGTAAAAATTTAACTTATTATTAATCTGAACTAGATTTTCTTTTCGAGCGTTCAATTGATGGGTCAGTAACAGATTTTGATGAACTAACTGACGCTTTACTTTTAGCTCTTTTTTTATGTTTTGACTTGTTTGTCGCTGAAACTACTGTACTGATAAATTCTGCTGATTTTTTCGTAGGATTATAAGCGACCTTAATAGTTGTTCCGTTATATTCTATAATATCGCCTTGGCGAATTTTTTTACGCTTTTGAACTTCAACTTTATTATTTACTAAAACATTACCTTCACTGATCATGGTTTTAGCTTCGCCGCCACCGCCAACCATATTGGCAATTTTTAATAATTTATAAAGTTCTATAGGTTCAACACAAATGTCGATTATTGAATGTTCAGACATGAAATACGCCTAATAATGTTAAATAATAATATTATTTAATTCTAACATATATAACGATTATTCAATAAAAATTATATTAAGGATACTTTAGGGTCTGTTGATCTTTCGAGATTCTTTCTTACAGCTATTTGCTGGATATTTATATAAGGTAAAGCCTTTGTAATGGGTTTATTCCACATAAAAAAGCGATAACGCTGTAAAATAGCTAACAAACGCTGTCCGAATGATTCGGCTAAAAGCGTTTTACTCTTTGTTGAGTAGTATTTGCTTAGCGTGGCTAAGCTAAATACTACCCACAGCGAATAAAACGCCTTTATCTCGAACAAAATTTAATCACGAAAGATCAACAGACCCTAGAGTATTGTGATTAAAAGTAACAATATTATTAGATATTTAGGCTATCTAAAAATGTTCACTTCATTAGTACAATTGGTATTATCAAACTGCTATAATTCTCGCCGTTAATTTCAATCAATAAAGTAAACCACATGACTGTAGAACAACTAACGTTACCAACAACCAAACTAACATCAATCCAGAAAACGCAATTTGTAAAATTAGAAAAGAAACTTAGACGTCATGTTGGTCAAGCCATTGCACAATATAATATGATTGAAGACGGCGATAAAGTAATGGTGTGCATGTCTGGCGGCAAAGACAGCTACGCCATGTTAAGTATTTTAATGCTATTAAAAGAGTCAGCCCCTATTCACTTCGACATAATTGCTGTTAATTTAGATCAAAAGCAACCTGGCTTTCCTGAGCATATTTTACCCGAGTATCTTAATAAACTTGGTATTGAATACCATATTGTTGAAGAAAACACTTACGGTATTGTTAAAGATAAAGTACCTGAGGGGAAAACAACTTGTAGCTTATGCTCACGATTACGTCGGGCTATTTTATACAAAACCGCTAAAAATATTGGCGCTACTAAAATAGCATTAGGCCATCATCGTGACGATATGATTGAAACCTTAATGCTGAATATGTTTTATGGTGGAAAAATGAAGGCTATGCCTGCAAAGCTTGTTTCTGATAATGGCGAGCATGTTGTTATACGTCCTTTAGCTTTTTGTAAAGAAAGTGAGCTCATTCAATATAGTGAGTTGAAGCAGTTTCCGATAATCCCCTGTAATTTGTGTGGCTCTCAGCCTAATATGCAAAGACAAAACATTAAACACATGCTTAATGGTTGGTCAGAGCAATTTCCGGGCAGAATTGAATCTATGTTTACTGCGATGCAAAATATAGTACCTTCTCATTTGTGTGACAGTAATTTATTTGATTTTAAAAATATAGATAGTACTTCTGGTATTATTAACGGTGGTGATACCGCTTTTGATCAAGTTGCTATTGAAACACCACAGGCCAAATCAGTAAAAAATTATCTTAATGATGACCAACACCTCAATGTCATTGAAGTAAAATAATTGCTAACTAGCTAGCTAAACTAATGTAAGCAGATAAAAAACGGCTAATGCTTATGACATTGGCCGTTTTTATTTATTCACTTTAACTAATAGCTTTTAATATTCAGTTATGATGTTAATCCGCCAAAGTAGTCTGGTGACTACTCTGCTGATCAAAATATCGCTGGTTATGGCGTAACATATCAGTGATATCTAATACGTAATCAGCACCACGCTCAGAATAAGGTAACAAACCCGTAGCTAAAATCCTGGCATCGAGTGGTTTGTCTTGTGCCCTTAACTCCGCGCGAATTGTTCTAAACATTTGATAAGCATTATGTTTATTTATGTTATTAAAATATCCCGAAACAGCAGCATCGACACTTTGAAATGCCGCAACTTCATGTTTTGCACCAGTATTACGACCACCAGGTACCATGCCACAACCCGTTCTATAACACCAAATACCAAAGAAATTTAGCCCTATTCGAGCAAAACGTGAGGTTCCCCAAGCAGATTCATTTGCCGCTTGAACCAAAACTAATGAGGTAGGAATAATATCAACACGTACCAACAAATCATTGATTTGCTGTAATGTTGACGCTTGCTTATTGATACGATAAGCCACGATAAGGGATTTTAGCGAAGCTTGCTCATCATCAGTTAGTCCTAAACCTAAGGATATTTGCCCCTGCCAATACTCAAGTTTTGTTCTTTCTTTTGATAACTCATTATTTTTATCTTCAATGGCTGGACGGATAAAAGCAAAGAATTGACGCTTTTTAGTCGGTATATCATAAATAGCAGCAAAATTAGGTAAATTTACCTGGTGTAAAGGTTTCTCTATTACCTTCACTTTTTTAATAACTGGCACAACCACGGCAATAGGTGTCGGTACAATCTCTACAACTTTAGCAATAGGTTTTGGTATCAAATAAGTAAAAGGTGCAATAATAGCGGCGATTATCGCTACGATAAAAATGAACCGAATGAAAAAATTTCTTTGCATAAAAAGTCCTTATATACGATTTAAGTTAAGCTGAAAAGCTATCGTCTGAGCCATTATGGTCAGTGTCTTTAGTCGCTGCATTTTGATTAATAGAGTCAACTAATTCACTATCAATACTATTTTCATCGACAAACACCCCAAAAATTTCTCGGTACAATACGCCTTTAACATTATAATACCAAGGTGCTAAATAAGAGAAACCCAAAAAAAACACTACGATACCAAGCGGTGCTAAGCTCGACTCAATCAATAAAGCGATAGGCAACGTAAGGAGAATTAGTGCCATAAATAATACAACATAAATGCTAAGTAGCGGCACTATTTTAAAACGTAATGCCTTGATTGATAAAATAATAGCTTGTACTGGCGTCAATTTTTTTTCTACCACTAAAGGGATCGTTAGCGACAATAGTACAGCCAATAATACACCAGGTACGATTAGCAATTGAAAACCAATGCTAATAAGAAGTGACGTTAATAGCGCGCACAAAGCAACCCAACTACCTCGATGTAAGAAAGACAACGCCATTTTACTCTGCGTAGGTCTGTTCACTGCATGGAAAACCCCCATCATTTCAATACCTGCCATAAATGGCCATACGGCAATAGTGACAATGACATTAATCATTTGCAGTGCTTGCGAATCTTTGGTTTGTGCTTCTTCAAAAACAAGTTCGATACCTCCAAAGAAGCTACTAGCAATAAACGACACTATCATGCCAAAAATTAAAACAAAGAGTAATGCTAGATTGATCGACATTCTGGACTTTACTGTGTGCTGCCATGCTTCACTTAAAACAGCTTTCACATCAATTGAGTACTCACCTTTTACAGCACACTCAACACTACCACCAATGGATACGATTATATTTTTCTCTGGCAAAGCTAACCCTTTTTATACATTAAAATAACATTTGTCGATTATTATACTGGAAATATCAGCAAATTGCTCACTGCTCAATTTATCGTCAACTCTGCAATAAAAGTCATCACTAAACTAACAATAAGCTTAGGATTAATTTTATCGATAACCAGCGATTAGTTAAGGTCGCTTAGCACGATTTGAATGGCTAATAACAATAAAATGATCCCCATAACCCGATCGAGAATATAGCCTTTACGTTGTAAAACAAACCGTACTCTTTCTTGAGTGAGTATAAAAGACAAAAAGCAAAACCATGCGCCTGTGGCTGCGACTAAATAAACACCATAAGCAATTTTAATACTTAACAAAGTTTCAGGGGCGATAACAACAGAAAATAAACTAACAAAAAACAAGGTAGCTTTAACATTTAACGCATTGATTAAAAATCCGTTAAGAAAAGCTTTTTTGGCTGATGGGTTATTAATTTTCGAATCATCTTTGGTCATTTGATTAGCTGTTTTATTGGTAACTTTATTAGAAGCTACATTGAGTTCATCAGATTTTTGGGCTCTAAGGCAATACCAGGCTATGTAACAAAAGTAGCTAGCCGCGATATATTTTAATGCGGTAAACAAACGCTCATCGCTAGCAATCAGAAGCCCTATACCAACTAAGGAATATGTCACATGGACAATAATACCGGCGGCAATACCAAAGCTAGTATAAACAGCAATACGTCTGTTATATCGGATGCTTTGTTTTAAAATAAGTGCAAAGTCAGGACCGGGGCTTGCTACAGCAAAAAAATGAACCATAGCGATAAGTAAAAACTGTTCTAAAGCAGGCATATTAAAATATGGAAGTTGATGAAAAGTGTGTCATTTTACCTTAGAAATGAAATAAAGCGACCTTAGCTCTCAAAAGACTTAGTTCAATGTGTAAGCTATTAGCTACTAATAACTCTCAGTGAGCACAGAAGTTTTGTACTACTATGCTACAATAAAACGCCCAAATATTTTTAATACAATTAAAGCGATATTATTTGCTGTAACAACTGGTTTTTATACGTCAACCTACACGTGTTAAATAACTAATAAATACTATATAATTTTCGTGCAACCAATAGCATTAACTATATGTAATTTAGCGTACTGATTGGTTATCATTAAAAAATACTATCAACTGATCTTAACTACTGTTTATAGTACCTTATTAAAGACTACTTTTGCGGGTGAGCTTGATGAATTCTTGCTAATGCTTGTTGAAAATAGTGACTACCTTTATTTTTGGCTAGTACTATATTTTGTTCTGGTATTTCTTCAGGATTTTTATATACCGCTAATACTCTTGCCATACTTGCCTCGCGAATTATATGAAGCATAGGATAAGGAGAACGATTGGTAAAATTACTGGCATCATCAAAATCATCATCGGCAAAATAATATTCAGGATGCATTGTTGCTAGTTGAAATACGCCTTCAAAACCAGAGTCAATCAGTAAGTCGTTCGCATAATCGACTAAATCGAGATAGCGTTCAAAACCTCTAAAACCTTCGGTAAGAATAATCAGAGTAGTTTCAATCTCATTATGCTCTTGTAAATAATGACATTGTTCTATCAAAGTTTGTAAAGCAGGCTTAACTTGCTCGGCAGCAGATGGGTAATAACAAATAGTATTATTAACAAACTCTTTCTTCGCAAAAGGGCAAAAGTTTAACCCAATAATAATTTCATCTACCCACTGTTTTGTTGCATCAATTTCAGCTGAAACTTTTAGGTTTATCGATTGTTGAACGTCTTTACTCATTACATTCTACTCTAATACTATGGTTTTTATGATTAATTTTATACCGTTATGATTGCTGTAACTGCCACATTTTACTGTATTGCCCTTGAAGCGCTAGTAATTGTTGATGATTACCCTGCTCAACTATCTGACCATGACTCATCACAATAATATTATCACTGTCTATGATAGTCGATAAGCGATGCGCTATCACCAGACTAGTTCTACTTTTAGCCACTTCATTTATTGCGGTTAAAATAGCTTGCTCTGACTGACTATCGAGCGATGATGTCGCTTCATCAAAAACAAGTATTTGTGGATTTTTCAAAATTGTACGCGCAATAGCAACTCGCTGTTTTTCGCCACCTGACAGTTTTAAGCCTCGCTCACCAACCATGGTTTCTAAACCCTCAGGTAAACTAGCGATAAATTCAGATAAATGCGCAAGATCAATCGCTTTTAAAACCTCGTTTTTACTAGCTGTTGGACAGCCATATTGAACATTATTAAATAACGAGTCATTAAAGAGCACGGTATCTTGCGGCACGATACCAATATGGGTACGTAATGATTGTTGACTGACTTGACTAATATCTTGCTGGTTTATCTTAATGCTACCTGAGTCAACATCATAAAAACGAAATAGTAATTTTACTAAGGTTGATTTACCTGAGCCACTTTGTCCAACTACCGCAACTTTTTCACCGGCATTAACATTAAAAGAAATACCTTTAATAATTGGGCGTTTTACATTGTAAGCAAAGCCTATATTATCAAAAACAATACTAGCTTGCTCATTCAAATAGGTAGTATTCTCAGAAGTCGTTGTGTCACCCTGCTCTGTCAAGTTTAACGCGACTGCGTCGGCAACGTCTTGTACCTTAGGTTTTTTAGCTAATAAACTAAATAAATTTTCAATATTTGCCAACGATCCTTTCATCTCTCGATAAACAAAACCAAGAAAATTGAGTGGTATAAATAACTGCATCATAAAAGCATTGATCAAAACAAAATCGCCAAGGGTCATTGTGCCAACGGCGACTTCATTCGCAGCTAATGCCAACATGGTGGTCATAGCTATCGCTATAATAAGTGCTTGGCCACCATTTAGGGCAAATAACGATAATCGGTTTTTTATTTTAGCTTTTTCCCATGTTGACAATTGATGGTCATAAGCTTGTGCTTCAAATTCTTCATTGGTGAAGTATTTAACAGTTTCGTAGTTTAATAAACTATCAATAGCGCGGGTATTACTCGATGAGTCGGCTTTATTAGCAGCACGAACATAACGTGTACGCAGCTCAGTAGCAAAAATAGAATAAGCGATATAGATAATAATTGAAGACAGTGTTACTACAGCAAACCATATGCCATATTTTACAAATAAAATAGTTACCACCATCACTATTTCAAGCAAGGTAGGTACAATATTAAAGACCATAAAGCGCATTAAAAAATTGATACCTGTTGTGCCTCGATCAATATCGCGAGACAAGCCACCTGTTTGTCTATTCAAGTGAAAATCTAAATCAAGGGAATGTAAATGACGAAAAACTTTTAAACCGATACGTCTTATGGCGCGTTCAGTTACACGGCCAAATAACGTGTCCCTAATTTCTGCAAAAACAACTATCGATAATCGTACTAAACCATAAGCAGCCACTAAACCTAACGGTACAATAATCAGCGCAGATTGTTCTTTTGAGCTATTAGCATCTAAGGTATCAACAATATCTTTGAGGATAAAAGGTAAATATACACTTGCTATTTTAGTTAATATTAAGCAAAACATAGCGACTACTATACGTTTTTTATACTCGAATAAATAAGGTAAAATAAGTTTGAATGCTTGCCAATTAATAGAACTGACTTCTTGGTCTGGATAACGAGAGGAGCGCATGGCATTTCTTTTACGGTAAAAGTTTTATAATAAATTATAAAACTAATTTCGCCTAATCATTAAAAAAATAGTTTAGGTATGCTGGGGGCTATTGATTTTTTGCGATTAAATTTTGTTCGAGATAAAAGCGTTTTAATCGCGTCGGGTATTATGTAGCCTAATCACGCTAAAAAAATACTATTCAACAAAGAGTAAAACGCTTTTAGCCAAATCGTTCGAACAGCGTTTGAAGGCCACTTTTACAGCGTTATCGCCTTTTTATGTGGAGTAACCACATTACAAAGGCTCTGTCTTGTATAAATACACAACAAATAGTGGTAAAAGAAATCTCGAAAGAGCCTAATGATTTGTCATAAATTTAATGTGACTAAAACACAAATAAATTATCTTTTATTGTACCAAATGAGAAAACAGTAATAACGACATTGTTATTACTGTTTTTGACTTGTGCTTATATTTTTAGATATCGCCCCGTAACACATATTATTACGGGAATACCCAATCAATCAGTATCAAGTACATTTTCAAGTATTTTCCCTTGAGAACCTGATGGTGCTTTAATACCAAGTACCGCCGATAATGTCACTGTGATATCAGTAGTACTTACTCTATAGTAAATAATTTCGTCATCAATATTAAAACCTGAAAAAACAAGTGGTACGAAAGTATCATAGCCCCAAGGAGAGATATGAGTAGCGGCTAAGGTTAGCCCTTCCATATCAGCAACAAAGCGATGTGCATCAAGTACAATATAGATATCACCCGAGCGATTTTTACTATGATTATTAACTACTAAGGTATGTAAATAATATTTTGGGATATTACCTTCTTCAATATCCCTACTTGTTACCGCAAGTGCTACACCATCAAATGTTGATACCTCCGCAGCCACTGCTTTTTTGTACTTGCGTTAACGATAACTTACGCTCAGCAATTAAGTCTCTATTAAGGTAAATATAAGGATGAAAGTAGCTTTTAATAAGCGATCTATCAAAGCTAAACTTCTTCTTAAGTACTTCGATACTTGGTTTTTTATCCCATTCTTTAGGAGTAACTGCCTTAGTTTTCATGACTAACAATGATAAGTATGCTGGAGCTTTTGCTGCACCATGATCTGCGGATAACACAATAAGGGTATTATCTAAAACGACTTTTTTATTAATAAATTTAAGTAAATTGGCTAACGTACGATCTAACCTCAACATATTATCTTCCGCTTCTAAACTAGAAGGTCCAAAAATATGGCCTACATAATCAGTAGAAGAAAAACTTACTGATAAATAATCGGTAATATCATCTTGTCCAAGTTGTTCGTTAGTTACCACGGTTTTAGCGAAGTCTAATGTTAACTCATCAACCACGGGGCTTAGCGTTAAAAAAACATGTTGGAAAGACTGCCCACTGTATGAGAAATTAAATAAATTAACCTTCAACGATAATAATAAAAAAATATCGATAAGCTTCTCTATTAGCGAAGCTAAGGCATTAATTAATAAAATTAAAGCACAGAGTACGTAAAGATTAAAGGGGCTAATTTTACACCTAACGAGCGTATTAATCTTAATAATGAATAACGACTAATAATTAAAATTATATAGAAATCTGTATAAAAAATTAAAAGTTATTTTTGAACGCTATTGTTAACTAACAAAAAACCCGCCTTAACTTTCACTAAGACGGGTTTTATTATTTTCAGCAAGTACTAAACGACCTAAAGAATTAGGAACGAAAACTAAATAATAAAATTATAAAGTTTACTATAGTGGATTTAACATTCTCTATATCTAATCGCTATTTCCATCTTCAACACGGCTTTTCAATTTCTGGCCTGGTCTAAAAGTAACAACCTTACGGGCAGAAATTGGAATATCTTCACCAGTTTTAGGGTTACGGCCAGGACGTTCGCTTTTTAGACGCAGGTCGAAATTACCAAAACCTGAAAGCTTGACTTGATCGCCGCTCTCTAAGGTCTCACGAATTTCTTCAAAAAATATTTCAACCATATCCTTTGCGTCGCGCTTGCTCAGCCCAACTTTTTCAAATAAATGTTCTGCTACTTCTGCTTTGGTAAGCGCCATTGCTTAGTCCCTCAGTGATGCATTTAGTTCTATTTTTAAGGTTTTAACTACTCTATCAATAACATCAGTGATGTCTTTTTCTTCAAGAGTTTTACTTGTATCTTGTAATACTAGGGCAATAGCGAGACTTTTAAAACCGTCATCAACGCCTTGACCTTGGTACACATCGAATAAGTTTAGACCAATTAAGTGATTTCCGCCAACCTTTTCAATAAGTTGTAATACTTTTTTTGCATCAACATCCTCTTTTACTACGATAGCTAAGTCACGTCGATTGGCAGGAAAGCGAGATATGTCGGTAGCTTCGGGGATTTTTTGTACTAATACTTCAGACAATAATAGCTCAAAAATTAATGTTCGACCGTTTAAGCCTAATTTTCTTTCTAATTCAGGGTGTAAGCTTCCAACACAACCAACCAAAACGCCATTTTTAGTTATTTTAGCTGTCTGTCCAGGATGTAAAGCATCAATTTCAGCTTTTGAAAACTCATATCCCTGAGCATCGCAAGTCAATGCTAATAACGCTTCAACATCACCTTTAATATCATAAAAGTCAGTTGTCGCTTTTTCCATACTCCAATGTTCATCAACGCGTTGACCACTGATAACACCAGCTAGCATATTTTGTTGACGAACACCGTTTTCGCTACTTTCATCTGGCACAAAACGTAAGCCAGTTTCAAATAAGCGCACTCGGCCTTGCTGGCGATTTTGATTATAAACCATTGATTGCAACAAACCGGTCCATAAACTTAAACGCATTACTGACATTTCAGAAGAAATAGGGTGTGGTAGCGTCATCACTTCTTGTTCTGGGTGTAATAAGACTTGGACTTTTGGATCAACAAAACTGTAGGTGATCGCTTCTTGATAATCACGATTCACCAAAACTTGTTTTAGATTTGATAAAGAAAGTTTAGCTTCTTTTTTCTCACTCATTTTCAAGGTTGATTTTGGCGAAATATTTGGAATATTGTTATAACCATAAATACGCGCTACTTCTTCAATTAAATCGACTTCGATTTTAATATCAAAACGGTAAGCCGCTACAACAACTTGCCACACTTTATCGATACCCTCACCTGTCGTAGTCACAGTAAAACCAAGACGGATAAGGATTTCGCTTACTTGTGCATCTTCAATATGATGTCCTATACGGCTATCTAACATTTTACGCCGTAAGCTCACGTCTTTTATTTGTGGAATGTTATCATCAGATTTAGCTTCAACAACTGGACCTGCTTGCCCACCAACGATAGTTAGTAATAGTTCAGTCGCTCGTTCAATTGCATCATGCTGTAACGTCGGGTCTATACCACGCTCATAACGGTGTGAAGAGTCCGTATGCAAGCCATATTGACGTGCTTTACCTAAAATAGCTAACGGCGCAAAAAATGCACTTTCTAAAAAGATATCGGTAGTATTATTGGTAACACCTGACTCAAGACCTCCAAAAATACCGGCCATTGCTAATGCTTTGTTCTCATCAGCAATAACTAAAGTACCTTCTTTTAGCGTTACTTCGTTTTCATCTAATAACGTTAACTTTTCGTCTTTATTAGCAAAACGTACGTTAATATTTCCCTCTATCTTAGCTAAGTCGAATGCATGCATTGGATGACCCAACTCAAGTAATAGGTAGTTAGTTACATCAACAACAGGGTCTATTGAACGTGTACCACAACGACGAAGCTTTTCGACCATCCAGAGTGGTGTGGTTGCATTAGGGTTAATCCCCTTAATAACACGACCTAAATAACGAGGACATGCTTCAATCGCATCAATATTGATGGTTAGTACATCATCAATAGTTGGCGTTACAGCAATAATAGTTGGCTCAGTAACTTCTAAAGAATTTAATACACCGACTTCACGTGCTAAACCTTTAAGGCCTAAACAATCACCACGGTTAGCAGTTAAATCAACATCAATAGTCACGTCATTTAAATCTAAATACTCACGTACACATTGACCTAATGGCGCATCATTCGCTAATTCCATGATTCCATCTGAATCATCGGCTAAACCAATTTCAGATTCACTACACAACATTCCAAAAGAAGGAACGCCACGTAGTTTTGCTTTTTTAATTTTAAAGTCGCCCGGTAGTATCGCGCCCACGGTTGCAACCGCTACTTTTAAACCTAAACGACAGTTTTTAGCACCACAAACGATAGTAACTAACTCGCCTTTGTCTACGGTAGTAGAACTGTAATCGCCTAAACTAATTTTTGTCACTTGTAACTTATCAGCATCAGGGTGTGGTCCACATTCAACCACTTCACCAATAACAACACCGCTAAACTCGCCAGCTACTGGGTCAACACCATCAACCTCTAGGCCAGCCATTGTTATTTGATGCGCTAATTCATCAGAAGAAAGTGTAGGATTAACCCACTCACGTAACCACGATTCACTAAATTTCATTATGAGTTTTCCTACTTGAACTGTTTTAAGAAGCGAAGATCATTTTCGAAGAATGCACGCAAATCATTTACGCCATATCGCAGCATAGTTAAGCGCTCAACGCCCATACCAAAAGCAAAACCTGTGTAAACTTCAGGGTCTATACCAACACTACGTAAAACATTTGGATGCACCATGCCACAACCTAATACTTCTAACCACTTACCATTTTTTCCCATAATGTCTACTTCGGCAGAAGGTTCAGTGAATGGGAAATAAGAAGGACGGAAACGAATTTCTACTTCTTCTTCAAAGAAATGATGCAAGAAGTCATGCAAAATGCCTTTAAGGTGTGTAAAACTAACGTCTTTATCTACCATCAAACCTTCAACTTGATGAAACATTGGCGTATGCGTTTGATCGTAATCGTTACGGTATACTTTACCTGGAGAGATAATACGCAATGGCGGCTTTTCAACTTCCATAGTACGGATTTGAACGCCTGATGTTTGTGTACGTAAGACTAATTTAGGATTAAAATAGAAGGTATCATGGTCTTGGCGCGCGGGATGGTGCTCTGGAATATTCAGGGCATCAAAGTTGTGATAATCATCTTCAACTTCAGGACCGTCTTTGACTTCAAAACCTAAATCACCAAAGAAACTTTCAATACGTGCAATAGTGCGCGTTACCGGATGCAAACCACCTATTTGAGTGCCACGTCCTGGTAGAGTGACATCAATAGACTCTGCCGCTAATTTTTCTTTAATCTCTTGGGCACGTAATAATTCACCACGGTCGTTAAGTAATTTTTGTACTGCTTGTTTAGCAATATTAATTACTTGTCCCATTTTAGGTTTTTCTTCTTTTGGTAATTTACCTAAACCTTTCATTTGTTCGGTGAATAAACCTTTTTTCCCTAAAAAGTTAACTCGCACTTGGTCAAGTGCCATTGGGTCTGATGCTTGTGCAATGGCAACTTTAGCCTGCGCTACAATATCATCTATAGTGGTGGTGTCTAAGCTCATGATTTCCTCTGAAACGGGGGTAAATAAACGTATTAAACCGTCTGGGCTTGTAAAATAAGCACTGCGCTTAATCGTTTACCAGTAGACTTTTTAATCTTTATTAAATTAATAAAAAGTAGTACTAAATAATAAAATAATAAAATAGAGTAGATTTTACACGAAAAATTAGCTTTAGGTAGCAGTAATAACTGATTTCTAATGAAATAATCTCTGTAAGCACATTTAATTTGTTTCTTCTGGGTTTAAAGAGCAAAGTAATTAGCTGAGAGGCACTTTATACTAAAAGTAAGGAAATGAAAGTTAGCGATTAGTCATGATTATTATTGGGATGATTGACCTTTAATTCGGCTTCTCGTTACATTAAATAGAAAAGTCAGATACATTTTTGTAGGTAAAGAAAATACTAAACCAAAAGCGATACCAATAGAAATTTTCATTAATAAAATTAAGCGCAGATCAGACACATTCACTCACTTTTAAAAAAGTAGCTGTAACTATTTATAAAAGCTACAACTATTTTAAAAAACATCATGCCAACACGCTTAGCATTTATTAATTCCCGCAGTTTCACCACTTTTAATATATCGACAGGCTACCTTTAAAACCTAACGTGATTTCGCTATTATTAAAACACTCTAAACTATTAATAGTTGTTGCATTAACTAGAGCAACAGTGAATATAACTATGGTAAATATCGACTTTTCCATCAATTTTTATTTTAAGTGTCTTTCCCTAACTTAAGCGCTTAAACCATTATGGTATAATTAATTTAGTGCCAATGTTTACATTTAGACGTTTTACCAATACCCGGATTAAAGGTATTGGTTGGATCGAGCTCTTTATAAAACGCTTTCAAATCAGCCTTTGCAAAATATTCATGTCCGACATTATGCTCTGCTGGGTATTCTGCACCACGGGCATCAAAGGTCGCCAAGATTTTATCTTTAACCTCTTTGGCATCAACACCTTTCTTTAGAATATAGTTTTGATGCATTACATGACAAAATAAATGTCCATAATAGAGTTTTACGGCAATTAACTCATCCAGCTCAGGCGCTAAGGTTTCAAACCAATCTTTTTCGTTACGAGGAAAAGCAACATCGATGGTCATGATAGCGCCAAGCTCTTTGCTGTTCATTAACTGCTGACGACCAATGGCACCACCCGCAACAAATCGATGCAAAATAGCCTTTTCACCTTCTTCTTTGGTACATTCAAAATAATTGCCTTCATTCAAGGTAAAGAAGTTATCAAAATAATTTTTAGCTTCATCAACACCGTCATTGCTCATTTCAATGATCCAGTGATGTTGGTATTTATCTCGGTATTCATCCATACGTTTAGGCAGATGGTTTGGCCACAAAGCGCTCATATATTGCATAATACGATCAGAAAGTTTGCTTGGTAAAAACTTTATTTCATCGGCATAACGATCCACTGTACGTTTAATGGCAAACATTTTAGGCATGTATTTTGAGCCCAACTTATTAATGACTAAAAATGAATCTTTACCGTATTTTTTTGAAGCGTCATAACAATCACGATGCAAATACTCACCCGATACCGGCAGTGATTTAAATGTCGATAACATATCTCTTCGTATCTTAGCGAGTACGGCAGGATCATTAGTGCCGACATAAAAAACTTGCTGCTTTTCAGGAATAGCAAAAGTATCCATACGGACGGCAAAAACGGCTAACTTGCCGGCACAACCTGAAGATTCATACAAACGACGACCATCGTTGTTGTAACGTGATGGCGTATCTTTATCAATGTCTCTCACCCGCTCATGATATTCATTATCTGAGGCACGTTTTGATGGGAAACCAACATCTTTTTCAGTAAAATTTTTCTGTTGCAAGTTAGTTAAGATTTCTTCAGGGGTATCACCTAAATCAATACCTAAATTATTAACCAGTGATAAATTACCCATGGCATCAATTTGTGCATAAATTGAAAGCTCAGTATAGGCCGGTCCCCTTTGTACTAAAGCACCACCTGAGTTATTACAAATGCCACCCACTATCGAAGCACCAATACAAGAAGAGCCGATAACAGAATGCGGTTCACGGCCGTACGGTCTTAAAACATCATCTAAGCCAAATAAAGTACTACCCGCTAAACCGACAATTTGCTTGGCATTATCAATTAAATGAATGCTATCTATACGCATAGTACTGATGATGACAATATCACGGTCATAATCGTTGCCGTTTGGTGTCGAACCACCTGTTAGGCCGGTATTTGCTGCTTGCATAATAACAGCAACATCAGCCCTGACACAGGCTTTAAGTACTTGCCAAATTTCTACCAAAGTCTCAGGTCTTACTACAGCGATTGCCTCACCTGAGCCAAATCGCCATCCTTTAGTATAGGCTTGTTTTTTTGCTGAATCAGTGAGTAGCTGTTTGGCACCCACTATTTTTTTTAAATCTTGGATTAAGGAAAGTTGTTCAGAATTACCAGTCATGTCAGATCTCGAGTTGGTTATCGTAGGAGCAGTATTAAGTATTTCTGCTATTCAATTAGGTAAGTATAACTCAATGGTTAGGAGGAGTGAATCTAGCATTATAATGCATTTATTCTTTTATATTATATTATATTATATGGACCTTATAAATCTAGATAAGATAAATTAAGCCAGCACATTTTTAACAATACCCGATATTACCGCAGCCACGCTTGATAGTTTTTCTAGTCGCTATTTAGCTTATGACTCCGGGTCAATCCGTTAACAAAAATCTCATCAAAGTATTTTTAATATGTCTAATTTGTTAATTACTTTTGCAAGTTCACGTAGCTGATAAGCTTATCTAAATTAGTAAAAATGTTCATTACACTATTACTTAAGATTTTTTAGCTAATTGTTCAGTAAGGTATAGCCATGTTGGCAAAGCAGTATCAAGGTTGAGTGAAGCACTATCAATGCCCTAGTCTGCTAACCAAGCAGCAAAGTCTTCATGATATGGGAGCCTTGACCACAAATATCGACGAATATACCATGAGCTTTGCAGGGACACGCTTATCAAATAAATATGTGGTTAAATCTGAACCTCTATCGATCATAATAGGTGTTGCTAACTTAGGAGATCTGTTTCTTTATGTAAACATAATTTAAATTGTTTTGAATTTTTTTCCTCTCACATTACTGAAACAAGAGGAACGTCAGACTATAAAATAGATAGATGACTTGTATATACCTATTCTACTTACAAGATGCTCGTTTCAGGAAGTCTGAGCGATTCATAGTCAAGGCACATTTTTTATTAATGGTAATTCAGGAGAATGTGCTCCTGCATTCTCTAAGAAGCTACATCCATGTAGCGTCCTTAAAGATAAATGTAACGACGAGTATGATTTACTCAGCCTTGCCTAAAGGCGTTTTTAATTCCAGCTGAATCATGCATTTTCAAGAGGAACAGATATAAGCATTGTTTTTTAATCAATTATGGATTGGTTAACTTTAGAAAATATTCTTTAGTTTTTGATATATTATCAATTTTAATAGGTGCGTGAAGTGTTTTGTTAAAGTAATTTGCAAATTAGGATATTTGAAGGACTAGTTCTATAGCATCATTAATAAACATACTACAAATCTTTTTATCTTTCAGTTCTTCTCTGTTCATTTTAAATGGATTTTGTGACTTTTCTGATATCCATAATGTACTCCTAACTTTAGCTTGTATGACTGTCATTTCTGGATTTGTACCATTTAATGTATTTGTCCATTTAATTACTTTTGTTAGTTGATCGTATAGGTGGTCGACAATTTTCTTGTTGGTGCGTTTTTGTCTGTATACTTTCTTGCATTATTGCCAGTAATGGCTTTTGTAAATTATGAGAAAAGATAGAATTTGTTTTTTGACTTGTTCTAAAATCAAACCCTTGTCCTAATAAATATAATTCTCCAATAGTAGTCTTGATATTTTTACTATTTCTTATGATTCTTGAATATTGATTCGCTATTTGTGAAATTTGAGCATATTCATGGATTTTTGTTAATTTATTGAGATAACCTGTACCGTCTAAACGCTCTTCATCTTATTCTATTGACTCTAATACTAATTTATTATCTAGTCCGGCAAGTTTGACTATTTCTTTG
>CAJWZC010000050.1 GCA_913049915.1 uncultured Colwellia sp. | reverse complement strand
GGTGACCCTGAAACGCGTTACCGTGAAGATCCGGTGCGTATGTTACGTGCGATTCGTTTTGCCACTAAACTTGATATGCAAATAAGTGACGAGACTAAGGCCCCCATCAAAGAACTATCAACATTAATGGCCAATATTCCTGCTGCTCGTTTGTTTGAAGAGTTCTTGAAAATGTTCATTGCAGGTAAAGCTGTTGCAAACTTTGAACAACTGCGTAGTTATGACCTCTTTGGTTACTTTTTTCCCGCTGTTGACCAAGCACTTAACAATGAATCAGACGAACAAAGTTATTTGTTAGATTTTATTATGCTAGCAATGGAAAATACTGATAAACGAATAAACAATGACCAACGTGTAACACCAGCATTTTTATTTGCCGCTATGCTTTGGTATCCATTACAAAAGCATATGCATCAAATTAAGGCTAGTACTCAACTGACGCCACAAGATATCTTCTTTGCTGCCCTCAATGAAATTATGCCCGAACAGCAACGCAGTATTGCTATTCCTAAACGTTTCCAAGCAGTTATTAAAGATATTTGGATCCTGCAAGATAAGTTAAGTCGTCGCGAAGGTAAACGTGCATTTAAAACATTAGAACACCTTAAGTTCAGAGCAGGTTATGACTTCTTGTTATTACGCGCACAAATAGAGGCCACACCTGAACTAGAAGAATTAGCACTGTGGTGGACAGACTTTCAAGAAGTGTCAAATGATGCTCAGCTTCAAATGATTAAAGGCGTAAACGTGCCACAAGGCTCAAAACGACGTAATCCAAAAAAACGTCGTAAGCCTAGTGCAAAGCCAACAGAATCATAGCGGCAAAAAAATGCAAAAAACGACCATTGCCTACATAGGGTTAGGTAGTAACTTATCAAACCCTAGATTACAAATAACTAAGGCTGCTGATGAAATTGCTAAAATTGAAGCGGGTAATGTAATTGCGTTATCAGCTTTATATTTAAGTAAGCCCATGGGTCCCCAAGGCCAAGATGATTACATCAATGCCGTTATTGCCTTAGAAACCACTTTATCTGCTCTTGAATTATTAAACGCCCTACAAGCAATAGAAAATGCCGCTGGACGTGTGCGAAAAGATAATCGCTGGGGCGCACGAATACTTGATTGTGATATTATTTTATTCGGTAATGAATTGATAGAAAATGAACGCTTAACAGTTCCTCACTACGGTATGAAGGTTCGAGAGTTTGTTTTACTGCCATTAGCAGAAATTGCACCAACTTTACATTTACCTGACGGTAGCTCCATCAGCTCTCTAGCTGCTAAAATCAACAGCAATGGCATAGTAAAATTATCGCTATTAAAATAATAAATATTAAAACGATTACTCTTAACACTATAATAAATAATTAGAACTACTGCTAATTAACCTATTTGGAAAAATCATGGCTAAAATAACTACCTCAAGCTTGCTAAACATGAAACAACAAGGCAAAAAAATATCAACTATTACCGCCTATGATGCTAGCTTTGCAAAACTATTTGACCAAGCAGGTATACACGCCATACTGATTGGCGATTCTTTAGGTATGGTATTACAAGGTCAAGACAGTACATTACCAGTGACTATTGAAGAGATGGCTTATCATACACGTTGCGTAAAACGTGGCGTTGAAGAGACTCTTATTATCGCCGATATGCCTTTTATGAGCTATGCCACTAAAGAGCAAGCTTTAACAAATGCCGCGCTGTTAATGCAAGCTGGCGCTAGTATGATAAAAGTGGAAGGGGGTGCTTGGCTTAATGACACCATTTCAGCATTGGTTGAACGTGGTATTCCCGTTTGTGCTCATCTAGGGTTAACACCACAATCAGTTAATATTTTTGGTGGTTTTAAAGTACAAGGTCGTGATGATGATAAAGCCCATAAAATGGTTGATGATGCCAAAGCTCTTGAAGCAGCAGGCGCTCAGTTATTGGTACTTGAGTGCATTCCTTCAACCTTAGGTAAAACTATTACTAAAACACTCTCTATCCCAACGATTGGTATAGGTGCAGGTAAAGATACTGATGGACAAATTTTGGTTATGCACGATGCCCTTGGTATCGCCTGTAATTATATGCCTAAGTTTTCTCGTAATTTCTTAAAAGACACTGGCGATATTAAAAAAGCAGTTGAGCTTTATATCAGTGAAGTGAGTCAAGGTAACTTCCCTGGTGATGAACATATATTCAAGTAATCACCACAAGCAGGTTACTTAAATCATCATCAGAAAATTAAACAGCTAGCTCTATAAATAAAATATTAATAATAAATAACGGCAAAATAAATTTATGAAAACAGTCAGTCAAATTAGTGAATTACGTACACAAGTAAAAGTATGGCGCCAACAAGGTTTAACCGTTGCTTTTGTGCCTACAATGGGCAATTTACATGCAGGCCATATTTCATTAGTGGATGAAGCACACAAACATGCCGATAAAGTTGTTGCCAGTATCTTTATCAATCCAATGCAATTTGGTATAAACGAAGATATTGATAATTACCCACGTACTATGGTTGATGATCAGCAAAAATTAACCGCTGCAGGTACTGACTTACTGTTCACTCCAACACCTGATATTATTTATCCAAAAGGTCTCGCTAAACAAAGCTTTATTGAAGTACCTAATATCTCTGATGGCTATTGTGGCGAAAGTCGCCCAGATCACTTTCGCGGTGTTGCTACGGTAGTTTGTAAACTCTTTAATCTAGTTCAACCCGATATAGCTTGTTTTGGCTTAAAAGATTATCAACAAGTACAAGTAATCCAAACGATGGTTGAAGACTTATCGATGCCAATTACTATTATTCCAGTGGCAACCACCCGAGAAGAAAGTGGTTTAGCCTTAAGTTCTCGTAATGGGTATTTAACTGCTGAAGAAAAAGCTATCGCCCCTGTTCTACAGAAAAATTTACAGTGGTTGGCTGAACAAATTAGTATTGGTTTTTCTCAGAGCGAGAGTATTGATTTTATTGGTTTGTCTAAGCAAGCCGCTAAAGTAATAAATGATGCAGGTTTACATACTGATTACCTCCATGTTTGTCACGCACACACATTGCAACCAGCAAGTGAAGATGATACTCAATTAGTTATTTTAGCCGCTGCGCATTGTGGTAAAGCACGCTTAATTGATAATTTACAATTGAAGTTAACTTAGTTTTCTTACGTTTGCTTTCAACATGATTTCAGATGAGCAACTTAAAATGCTTTTAGCGATATGGCTAAAGAGATTATTTATTAAATAATAAGTCACTTACTGCAAGCGTCGCATTGTAAATAGCTATAGCTAGTTACTACCTATATATTTTAACGTAGTTATAACTTGTTGAACCGAAGTAGTCCAAGCCTGTGCACTTGCATCAACCTCTTTTAATGGATGAATTAACGCTTCATCATGTAGCGTTATATAAGGTTTGTTAAGGGCGGCGCAATAGCCGGCATCAAAAGCAGCATTCCATTGTTTGTATTTATCACCAAAGCGGATAATCGCCACGTCGCATCGCTCAATAAGTGTTTTAGTTCTTATTGCATTTACTTTGGCTGATTTATTATCTCGCCAAAACTGCTCGGTTTCAGCGCCAAGATGATCACCGGCACCATCGCTTGTTTCGTGATGAGTAACCGCTGACGAAAATACAATATCTAAATCGATTTCTTGGCAACCTTGAATAATTTTTTCGCGCCAATCGGTATGAATTTCACCGGAAAGATATACTGCTAATTTCATGATTAAGTCCTCTAATTAGAATAAACTAACGTTATATTCAGCCATTATTATATCTACCTATATTACATGACTTTTGTGTTGTTCAATGTATAAATTTAATGAAACTACATTTCACTATGTGGGATACAAAAGAAATATGAGAACTTTTACCTTACCGTGACTTAAATCAGCTCAATGCGTCTTGGGATAATAAACTCAAACAACAAGCAGTCGATAAAAATCACATGAAAAAACCTATTTCATTTGGTTAGCCATACTATAAGCCCTGCTATAGTTGATGAACCATGGCAGGACTTTTATGATGTCAATGAATAATCAATATCTACGCTAACTTTATTCTTCTTTCAGCTTGCTTTGTGGAAGAAGTAGATTCATTGCAATGGCGACTAAGCCACATAAACTTATGCCCGTTAGACTGAAGTCATCATTTCCAATAGCCATACCACCAATACCAAAGACTAACGTAGTTGAGACAATCACCAAATTACGCTGCTCAGCTAGATCTACTTGAGATTTTATTAGAATGTTCATGCCCACGCCTGCAATTGAGCCAAAAAGCAAGATTAGGATACCGCCCATCACCGGCGATGGAATCGTTTGTAATGCAAGTCCAAACTTAGCACCAAATGCTAAACCAATAGCAAAAGCGGCCACCCAAAGCATAATACGAGGATTAAACATCTTTGTTAGCATTACAGCGCCAGTAACTTCTGAATAAGTGGTATTAGGTGGTCCTCCAAATAACGAAGCTAAAGAAGTAGCCAAACCATCACCCAGTAGTGTGCGGTGTAAGCCAGGATTCTTGGTGTAATCTTTTCCAGTTACGCTTCCAATCGCGATAATATCGCCCACGTGTTCAATAGCAGGTGCGATAGCTATAGGTAGTATGAAAAGAATAGCCGCTAAATTAAACTCTGGCGTTACAAAATTAGGAATGGCAAACCACTCACTAGTCGCTATTGGTTCGGTACTAACCATACCCATAACTGAAGCCATTACATAACCAACTAATACACCAGCCATAATTGGAATTAAGGGAAAAGCTCCGCGGCACCATCACCCGTTTTACCCATAGCCATATTCACCGCGATTAGTGCTAAGCTAAGTCCGATAACCATGATAATTGGTCCTGTTAGAACAGGAGGCATTAGCTTATGTAAAAAGTAGCACCACGAATAGCAACGATACCAGCAGTCAGTACATAAACTAAACCTATAACAAATAACGATCCCATGGCTGCAGGAATACCCCAAGTTTGAACTGAGTAAGCTATTGGCGCGATAAATACAAAAGAAGAAGCCAAAAATAATGGCACTTGCTATTTGGTAATAAATTGAAACAGAATAGTACCAATACCCGCGGTAAACAAAGCAACGCTCGGGTCTAATCCTGTAATTAATGGCATTAAAACAAGAGCGCCAAAAGCGACAAACAACATTTGCAGTCCAGCTAGAGCATTACACTATTTAGGTTGCTTAAAGCTACTTTTATTTAAAGAAGGTACCGACATAAAAGTCCTATTGAGTGATTATTTTTATTACTAATGAGTTAATAACTAAATTCAACAGCGCTTTATTTGGTACCAAATATTTTATCACCCGCATCGCCAAGACCAGGGATGATATATCGATTTTCATTCAAGTGATCATCAATAGATGCAGTATAGATATCGACATCTGGATGAGAATTTTTCACTTTTTCAAGGCGTTCATTGAGCCACCCATGGCTAACATAGGATCAATAATCAAGGTCATACGCTGGTCTATATCACCAGCTAATTTTTCAAAGTAGGTAACTGGCTCCAATGTTTCTTCATCACGATAAAGTCCTACAACACTGATCTTGGCACTTGGCATTAGCTCTAAGACACCATCTAACATACCGATACCAGCACGCAAAATAGGTACAACTGTCGCTTTTTTACCAACGATACGACGCTGACCGGTTAATTTACCGTCCCAGCCTTGCATTTGATAGTTTTCTAGCTCAAGATCTTTAGTTGCTTCGTAAGTTAATAAACTACCAACTTCAGCAGATAATTGACGAAAGTTACGAGTGCTCATATCTTTAGCACGCATTAAGCTAGTTTATGTTGTATTAGGGATGTTTAATTTCGTAAACTGACATATTTTGATATCCGATAAAGTAAGTTTACTTATGCTCATATAAATCGACAGGATGGTAGAGGAATTTTATCTATATTTATCTTTTGGATTAGCAAGATCAACAAATATAATAATAAATATCTCAATAATTGAGGAAAAATATCGAGTTAATAGTCCTAAGTACGATTAACTCGATATTAATTAGACCATGACCAATTAGTCAGTATCAATATTAAGTAAGTTTGCTGGTGCAAATTGATCGGTTAATACTGGGCTGTCGTCAGACCAATTTTGATGATTCGCGGTTGATTTCATATTTTTATAAAGTTTTTTTGCATCGACACCAATGGTGAGTAGTTCAGCCACTAATTTAGTAATATTTTCACTATACTTTACTGTCGATTGCGCTTCATTAGGGTTTTCAACCAGACCATTATTACGCACTAATATTATTCGATTACTACTGTCAGGATTACTCACCTGATAAAAATCACCAAAAACAGCTTTGTAGGTTGCTGATTCATAGCCATAAAGCTTACTAGAAGAGAATGTATTTGCTGTAAGTATACCTTGTGCGGATAGTAGGCTTTTAATTTCTTCTAAAAACTCTGTAGTCATTAAGTGCTCGGGGATATAATCACCATTAAAAGCATCAAGTATAATCCAGTCATATGTTTGCTTCTTTAATACTGCTCTTTTGACAAAGACCCTACCATCTTGACTATAAGTTTTTATCTTATCATTTTCTAAGAAACCAAAGTATTGTCGAGCAACGTTAATAACACTCTGATCTATTTCTACATTATCGATATAACTATCAGGTAATAATTGATGTAAGGTGTTAGACATAGTACCGCCGCCAAGTCCAATGATTAAGATACGCTTAGGCTCAGGGTTAACTAATAAACCAGTTAATAATTGCTTAGTGTAATTAAAAACTAATTGTTGTGGTTGGCTTTTCAAGAAACAGCTTTGTCGAGTTTTATTACTTTTTACATTAAATTTTAAACAACGTAAATCGCCTTTATCTTCCACAAGTATATTTCGATATAAAGAGCGCTCACTGTGAATGACTTTAGCCAGAGTATCATTTGTAATAAAAACGCCCAGTAAGAAAAAGATGCTGAGACTAAGTTTTACTATTGAATTATGCATGACTGATATCTCGTTGTGCTTTCGCTTTATAGAAACTTGTATTCGCTTTTGATAGCACGATAGTTACTATACCTAAAAGGCTTAGTACCAAACTGACACTCACAACAATAGTATTTATGTCAAACCACATGACTAAATAGAATGACGTGATAATCGTACCAATTGCGCTTCCCAACGTAGACACAAAGTATAACTTGCCAGCAACCTGTCCACTTTCGTTAGAGTTTTTTACTAATAATCTAACAGAATAAGGAGACAACATACCTAAGATAATAGTAGGAATAAAAAATAAGGCTGTTGATGCTAATAAAGAGCCATAACGCGAATCTTCAATTGCTAAAAAAATTCCTTCCATTAGCCAAGTACTTGAGGTGACGATAGGTAATAAGGTGATACCAGCAACAATAAAAATCAAACCATAGCGAGTCAATGATGCTGAGTGAGTAGAAAACTTACCACCCAATAAATAACCAAAGGATAGACTGAGCATAAATACAGTAATAATACTCCCCCAGATATGAACACTACTACCAAAGAATGGCGCAAGAATTCGACCTGCTAAAAGCTCAATACACATAATAGAAAATCCACTAGTAAAGGCAAGGAAGTAAATATAAATATGACTAAAATTAATGAGTTTATTTGATGTTTGCATGACTGCTCTGATTATTATTAGAATTTATACAAACACTGTAAATTATTTATCTATCTTTGGGTAGTAAACCATCACTAAATCAATTTACTTAATATTATTCTTCATCAAGATAATTAAGTTTTTATTAAAAAAAGTATTAATTTATATTTTTTTATTGTTCTTTCTTATAAAACTATCTATTAAAATAATAATTTAAAAGAATTAATTATAATTATAGAAAACAAAAGAATAGTATAAAAAATCAGGTCAGACCTCTAAAGAACCCTTATAAGCTACTTAACAACGCTGTCATTTAGGTTAAACATTGAATCCTTTTGTTACAATGATGTAAATTAAAAAGTTAAAAATTTACAATGAGAATAGGTTGACTGATGAATACTAAAACTTGATTACACCAACTATAGTGGCAGTACTATGCACTTCACTATCGAGAAGTGCTACACAGCCACAGCTAGATCCCGACAAACCTGGTAGCTATATACTTTCTAAAGCAGACCTTGTTTTGATAGAAAAAGCAAAAACCTTAAACCCAATGTATGAAACATGGTCTAGAGCATTAAGGACTCAAAGTAATACTATTATACCTAACTCAGCGAGTAATCCTGAAAATGTAAAACGAGCTGAAAGAGTATTTGGCGAGTATGAATAGAATTATTTAATAGCAATGGCTGCACCTGAATACACATATACTCGATTTCTCAAGGCTATAGGAAAGTTCCCTGCTTTTTGTGGCGACTACGCAGATAGCCGTGATGCCGATGCTATCTGTCAAAAATCGATTATTACCGCTTTTACACATTTCTCTCAAGAAACAGGTGGTCATATATCACCTGATAACATTTCAGATAACCCTGCACAGCTTGAAGAGTGGTAGTAGGCCCTAGTACATGTACGTGAAATGGGCTGGTCTGAAGGTGAGAAAGGATATATCACAGGATGTGGTCAAGATGATTGGCAAAATAGACGCTAGCCTTGTGCGCCAAATCAAGGCTATTTTGGCCGAGGTACAAAACAGTTATCATATTACTTCAACTATGGTGCTTTTTCAGAAGTAATGTTTGAGGGCGACGCAACCGTTTTACTTAATGACCCTGCTCAGGTTGCTATTCTTGATTAAACCTAGCTTCTGCCATATGGTTCTTTTTAACACCACAAACTCCTAAACCGGCAATGCTACATGTTATTGACCGCACATGGCAGCCTTCTGCAACGAAATTAGCCGCTGGTATTGGTTACGGCTTTGGTACTACCATTAATATCATAAATGGTGGCATAGAATGTGGCACGCATAACAAAGACAAAGGCCAGCCTGTTAACCGTATAAGTTATTGGGTAGGTTTATCTGATCACTATCAAATTATTCGCCAATCAGATGAAGAGAATACTTGTTGGCAACAAACCCCTTTCGGTAGCTTAAATTTCAGTAATGCCGAAGATGTACTCTACACCAATTGGGAAGGTGACTGGCAATATTACGCCGATCGCCCAGGTGATTTCTCATTTGAATGTAAATTAGTTGGCTATCAAACAGCCTACTCTGCTCTGGTTACTGAAGACTATCAAAAATGTGTTACTAACTTTTATGATTCACACCAAAATTGGCCTGAAGTGGGATTTTAGATGAGTTACCTGATACCAATACCCCTGCAACAGGAGATCCCGTTACAGACACTAAAATATGGGATGCAAACAAAGTATATTTAGCCCCTAATCAAGTGACGTACGAAGATAATCTATATCAAGCTAGTTGGTGGACTCAAGGTATAAACCTTCTGATGGCGGTGCATGGAAACTCATTACTAACTCAGATCCTATACCACCAGGAGAGATAGAACCACAGGTTCCTCCTATTGAACCGCCGACTACACCAACAGAGCCTGAGCCACCTATTGGGATGGCTACTTGGGAAATAAATACTGTGTATTATGGAGGTGACCAAGTTAGCTACAATAATGTTCTTTACACAACCAAGTGGTGGACTAAAGGTAACCAACCTGATTCAAGTATTGAGTGGCAAAAATAACGCTATAACCGGTTAATAGTTTAAATACAGTGTTTGTTGAACCGCAAGAAGTAACCTGATAACTATTCAGTGAAGGTTACTTTTTTTGACTATTACAAAGCTACTTAACAGTTTAACTTTTCGCGACTCTTAGCGGTTCAGTTTAATAATCAACATACTTCTTTAGTAGTGATATCTCATTAAAAGTAAAAAATTTTACCAAGTCTAATTTTGTTAACCTTAATTTTTATAAATTATTAGCGAGTTTATTTCCTGCGAATAAAACCTAGGTACTTTTAATAAAAATGTGTATTGTAGTTTTACTGACGTTTAATTAAATACTTTGATTATGATTTTATAATTTTTCTTATTAATTCTGAGGTTGAATAATTTAACCCCAAACGTGAAGTGAATAGTACTCATTATTAATACTGGTAATTTACATATGCATAAAGGTTACTTTATTTATCCTAACTCAAATTATAAGAGAATATTAAAAGATCACTAAGTATAAATTGAACCTATCAAATTTAGACTACTTTCTAACATTAATAAAGTTGAAGTAACTCATTTAAAAGATATGAAAACTGGAAAAAAAATATGATTGACCTAAAATTATATTACTACTTGGAGGAGTTTTTATGCCAAAAGCAGCAACAATAAACAAGAATATACCTTTCGCACGCTGTATCGCTTGTAATAAAGTCGATACCTTTGCACCACTTCATTGGCTAGCACTCGCCGTTAAAGATTTTACTCGAGCACCATTGCTCAGTTTAATTTATGGTTTAATATTTAGTTTAATACCTGTCATCATTCTCTATATTGTTTACCATTCAGGTACACATTTAGTCATTCTCCCTGCGGCTGTAGCTTTTGCTTTAATTGGTCCTGCATTTGCTGTTGGTCTCTACGATATAGCTTGGGAATTAGAAAAAAAACATAAGCCTACGTTGAAGCATAGTTTAAAATCAATGTTGAGAAATCCCGTCGGTGAATGGGGGTTTGTCATCATGCTAATGCTAGTCATGATAGTATGGATGCGTTTAGCTGCATTAATTCATGTTTTGTACCCACACACAATAGATCCAACTCTGGAAGAGTTATCTGCTTTTTTAATGCTAGGCTCTTGTATTGGCGCGTTAATGCTAACGAGTGTTTTTGCTATTTCAGCTTTCACACCGCAAATTATGATGGAGCGCCGAGTTGATGTTATGACCGCGGTAATGTCATCATGTAATGCCGTCAAAGAGAACATTGGTGCCATGATAGTATGGGCATTGTGTATTATGTTTTTTGTTGTTCTTGGCTTTATTACAGGTGCCATAGGCTTTTTAATTATTATGCCATTGTTGAGCTTTGCTAGTTGGCATGGCTATATTGCGATAATTAAACATAAGACGGATCGTGGTTTTGAGTAAATTTATACTATTGCTTTGTTAGCAAAATTTTTACTTAATAAAACAAGATAAGTTCCCAAAAAGTGGTCACTCATAATTAAAGTAATAGTTAGTGGCCCTTTTATTTCTTACCCTAAATAAACTCTATCAAAAAGTTGATTAACTTAAAGTAATACATTTAACGCAATCATATTAAGAGACAATAGATGCGGACATCCTAATAATTTTAATGATAGGCAATACAGTACATTAATAACTTTGCCAAATTAAACTGAGGTGGATATTTCGTTTTTCTATAGTCTTATTTAGCTCATCTAGCTTGTGAAACGACAAATCAGTAAATTTTATCCATACAAATGCTAACGAGTCACTGTTCTTTTGAGGATGATTTATAATATATTTAGGATTTCAGTAAAATATTTTCTGTTGCTGTCGATGTCCACTAATCCATTACTTACCTGTGTGGGCAGTAAAAGCAGTAAGCTCTGCTAACAAACCTACCGCTTGATGATGTTTTTTACCAAAATGCTCGACAAGCTTTAACTAATCGACGCTATTTATACCTAAATGAGTTAACAGTGCGTATGAACTTTCATTAAGACTACCGTGCTTATCTGCTCTGATAACTTTTCCTGTTTCTTCTACAAGCGTTAAATAGTCTAGCAGTGAAACTTTTGATAGTTTTAGCATATTTAAATTAGGAATTATGCCGCTATTCTAATAATGACTCTTCCTTTATAAAGTTATCAAGTAAAGCCAAAAAATTAAAATGGGATAATTAGTACCCTGTGATCTCCGCATAGCCTTTACCAATAAAACCCCCTGTTGCTTTTACTCGTCCTTCCCAATAAGGAATAGTTAGCTGATTGCGCGAATCCTTGGTAATACTTTCGATAATAATATCTGGGCTATCTGGTAATTCAACCTTCCACTTACTTGGATACTCTCGGTTATCTAATGTCACAGTTTCAATGAGCGATAGTTTAATACTTTCTTTTGAAATACCTGTTGCCTCACCATTAGGCGCTATCCGAGTTCCGCTACAATAATCATAATTATTATCATTTCCTCGAACGCAAAAAAGCATTAGTCCTTGCTTGTCTGATTGGGAGCCTAATTGAGAGTCGACTATGCTGAACCAATCCCAACCGAGCTGGTCCTTATCAAGTAAACTCGCAGACCATTCTCTGTCGTACCAAGCATTACCAGTTACCTTATAGGATTTTCCTTCAAAAGTGAGACTCCCTTTTACTTTTAAAAAAGGATAACTGAAATAATAAGATGCATGACCACTTTCTGTTTTTTGGCTATACCCCTTGTCTCCGTGCAATACGATTGGACTTTCGTTTAGGGTTAAAGATACTTCATAGTTATCATGTGCCGCAACTAGGTTGAGTGGTAGAAATTCATTATTGATACTATTCAACCGCCAATCATCAATACTTGCATTAAACGGCGAGCTAGTCACCTTAGCTTGACTCGCTCGTGAAAAACGTTCAAACGCAACGTGTTCTTGTTTGTGCTGCATAGCAAAATGAGCAAAATAAAGATTATTATCCCACCACTTTGATTCAATTTTACTTGGCATTGATGTACGAAATAGTGTCCATTGCACACCAAAAGTTTCGCCAGTTTTACTTTGTAAATTTGCCGTTAAATACCACCATTCAATACCTTGTTCAGAATGAACACCATGATCAGCGGGAAAGACTAATGGAGTACCTTTTTTTACTGGTTTACCAATAGCTACTTGCAACTTAGATGCTGTTGTTTTTTGAACCATGGGTTGACATGCACACAGAACAAAAAACAACGAGGTGAGTAATAACCCTTTCAATATCCGCCCTTCTACCACGAGTTTATACCTTCTTAGCTTCTAAATTAGTTAATCTTCGAATCGGTAAATATGCACATAAAACCGAAACACCCACCAGTGTTAAACACGTTAATACTAAGCTACCCAAATCTAAACTAAAGTGAATGGTCCAGCCAAACGCAATTGGCATTACAAACTTCAGTAAAGCTATGCCGAGTGCAAAACCAAGGGGAACAGCAAATAATATGGTAAACAAAACTATACCTGAGGTTTGTAATAGTTTCATTGTTAATAATTGTTGCTGTGTTACGCCTAAATTACGTAATATGGTCAGTTGCTTTAATTGATTAACGCTCAAGCTTAAAAGACTGGTACAAAGGCTTAGTAATGCGATGGCGAGAATAAAACCATTCAACGCTTTTGTAACTACAAATGTGTCCTCAAACAAGGCATTAGCCATTTTTTTAAATCTTTTATTGGGTAAAATTTTTGTGCTGTCTTGTTTAAACTCATTAATTAAACGTTCGCTAAAGGCAGCAACCGAGGTAGTATTTTTTAAACGAATAGAATAACCAAAAATATTGTGATGTAGTGTTGCTGTTTTTTGTCGTTTCTCAAGGGTAAGTAAAGAAAGGCTTGGGTTACCATAATCATAAAAAAAATCCGTTATACGACAACTAAATTTTGTGGCGTTTTGCTCAAATACAGCTATATCGTTTAGTGAAAAACCGAATTTTATTTTACTTTGTTCATTTGCCAAACACCCTTTTTTAATGAAATTATTCTTACTAATAGTCAGACCTGATGTCAGAGAAATATGCTGATAATGTTCAAAGCTTTCACCAAAGCTTGCAAGGTTCGCAGGAATATTATTTACCTTGCCATCACTTTCCATATAAATACTTAATTTCTCAACTTCAGATAAGTGGCTAAGCGTTTGCCTTAAGTTGTTATCGATCTTATCTGACCGCAAATAAATGTCTGCACTTAATTGCTTTTCAAGATGTGCATTTAACGTATGACTAAAGCTTTTCACCATGATTTGCATGCCGATAGCACTACCTATGGCGACTAAAATTGCAATAATTGCAATATGGAGGTCTTTTATATGGAGGCGAGTATCGGCATGAAGCCATTGTGTTAAGGGGTTAGTGATTTTGACTGGTAATGAAACCAAACCAGTTAACGCTTTGGGTACAATTAAAATAAACAATATTAAAAGAGTAAAACACAGTAACAAAGCTTGGTACTCATTGCTGGCATAATTGAGTAACCAAATTAATCCCACGACAGTACTTGCCAACAAACCGTAAAACATCTGTTTACTTTTATTAGCGACTTGCTTAGCTTGCGCTAATAATATTACCGCTAACGCAGATATATTAAGGGTAAAACCCAATAAAACATTAAACCACTGCCAATTAATTACCAGTGCTTTATCAAGTTTATATAAGCCAATCAATGTTCTATTGACATCAAGTACCAGTGCATTAGCAATTAAATAACCACCTAAAGTACCTAATAGCGCAGTACAAAAACTCACAATAATGAGCTCAATAACTAGGCTTAGTTGAATACTCAGTTTAGTACAGCCTAATAATTGCATTTGTTTTAATAATTTATTTCGTGCGGTTAACGTAAGTTTTATCGCATTAAAACTCAAAAATGCAGCAACAATATAGCCAAGCATGGCAAGTGCGGTGAGGTTAAAAAAGAATGCTTCAGACAAAATATCAAACGATTGTTGCTTCGCATCAATTAGCTGCGCTTGTCCCGAAATTATTTGTTCTATTTCTACTAATTGCTGATCGGTGACTTGGGATAACTCAATAAAACTGAGTTGGCCTTTCGCATCTAATAAATAATCGGCATTGGCGATGTCGGTAATTGCCCATAACCCAATACCCTCTACCAAGCTAATATCTGGTTGTTTTTGACCATTTTCTAGATCAAATATCGCTTTATTATCTATTACTGAATTAATTCGTTCAGAAAATTGCGAATCAACTAGCAAAGTAGAGAGTGAAAGTTGTGAAGGTATTTTATTTTTATTTTTAGTACTTTGATTGAATTGCGCGCTATTTAACCATAACAAGGTATCCACACCTTGAATGGCAAGTGCTTGCCCTTTATTCGTTTTCAATCTACCACGCAAAACAGGTTGCGCATTTACAAAACCATGTTGACGTAAATTGAGCCAAACATTGCCATCGATAGTGTATTTCCCGGTGAGCGGTTTTATTAAATGAGTAACGGGGTTATTAATTAACGCAGAGGAATTTTGATAACGAGCATTTGCTTCTTGATTAAGCCCTGAAATTGCAGTCAAGAGTGCACTACCTAAACTAAACCCTAAAAAGAACAATGCCATTAACCAAGGGTGTCTTCGATAAAACGCTAGATGTGTGGCTAAAATCAGTTTAATTTCATGAGTAACATCAGTCAAAGCAGCCATCTCTTAAAATTTTCACATGGTCAAAATAATCTGTTAATTGATTACTATGAGTCACCATCACCAAGTTGATTTTTCGTTCACTACATAATTCAGTAAGAAGTTTAACGACTTGGTGCGAGCGTTTTCGGTCTAAGTTACCTGTCGGTTCATCTGCAAAAATTATACGAGGATTATTAATTAACGCCCTTGCGATACCAACCCTTTGTTGTTCGCCCCCAGATAGCTGCTCAGGTAATGCCCCGAGCTTATTTTGAAGACCTAGCTCATTAACAAGATGTTCAAAGTCACTAGCAGCTTGCGTTGGATAATTTAACTTATGCTGAAACAAAATATTCTGCTTTACAGTTAAACAATCAAGCAATTGGTAATGCTGGAATATCAGCCCTATTTTACGCCGATAAAGCGCAAGCTCTGTTTCATTAAGTTGTGAAAGCTCTTTATTATTAATACTTACCGAACCTCTATCTGCTTGCAGTAGCCCTGCTAATATGTGCAAAAAAGTGGTTTTACCTGAACCACTATCCCCCAGTAATGCAAGATGTTGTGCTGCAGGTATAAACAAATCTAGCTGATTCAATATGTTGTGTTTTTTATCGCCATCATTGCGGCTAAAATACAGATCCTTTACTTCAATCACGTTAACTCCTTTTTCGTATACGGTACTTTAGCGTAACAACCATCGCGAAACCATCAGAATATATCGTGATTGGATGGGTATATCGATTTGATTTTGGGAAGAAGGTGCTGTGAGAAGTTTATTTAGCTGTAGAAACAACAAAGGCGTAACCGAAGTCACACCCTTGTTTTTATTCTTTTCAATCCCTGATCAATGTAAATCCATTTAATCTAGTATTAAGCACTGGAATACTATCGCCATCCTAGCGAACTAATCCTTGGTTTTTCTCTTTGACACTATCCTAGTATCTGTCTTATTCCATTCCCTAACAATTGAGTCACCTCCTGTAACCCCGCGCTTCCTAGCTGTGATAATAATACATCACTTCTACTAATTGGGCCATGTAGTTACTGATAAAAAACAACTATATTTATATACCTACCACTTTCGCTGACCATAAATAGATTTATTATTCAAAACGTTACACAACTACCGCTCATAATGTTGGCTAGCTTTTCTACCTTAAATTGCAGACATGTCTTACAAAGTGCGAGGAGAAATAGCCAACGATTTGGTCACTAGATTTGAGCAAAAATAGCTTTTCTAGTGTTTCTAAGGTTGTGGCGACCAGACTATCTACTTTTTCTGGTAAACTTGTCTGTTGGTATTGATTAATACACCCGATTTTTAACTTTGCTAAAAACAGCTTAGAAACTACTTTTAGTATGCACTAGAATTAAGGTGTTTAGACTATTTCAGTGAGCTAGATATCTGGTTCATTCTGCTAATTCTCACCAGTTTTGGCGACGACGACGTCAATATTTCACTAAATTTTTTGAGGATTTAAAATACGTTTGAGCGAGACTGTTGGGTGAAACTATATAAATGGTAAGTGAATATTCTACTCAACTTTAATTATATATTTATTAATGCAGTAACTAGTTGTTTTTAAAGGGTTTAGTTAACTTACTAAGTAAAAACAATATTAATAATTATTCATATGTTTTGAAGTGAATTTTATCAAATATTAGTTTGATAGTGATTTAACTAATAGTAATTTTTTTGAGAAACAACGTCAAAATAGAAATGGAGAATATTAATGATTTTTAGTAGTTTCGTTGTCACCGTCGTCGAGATTTGAACAACACTGAAAAATTTGATAGCAGTCATAGACCAGAACTTTGAAATAGAAAAATTAAGCTTTGAGTAAATGGGCCTAGGAAATTGTACTACATGATGAAAATGGTGGGCCTTCGCAGACTTGAACTGCGGACCTGCCGATTATGAGTCGGATGCTCTAACCAACTGAGCTAAAGGCCCATTTTCACATGTATGGCCTATTCTATTCTAATGTCTTAATTAGTGTAATCAAATGAATGAACTAACAAAGCGGGTGCAGTATAAGCATTTTTTATTTTATTGTCACCTAATGAACTTTAAATAATGGTGTTTTTTGACTGAACGCTCATTTCTTAAACAAACCTGCATAAGGAAGTACTAAAAACGATAAGTTATACCGATACTCACTTCAGCTTGAAACCAAATATCGCTAGAAATGTATATTGCGCAAGTTTCAACATCACAAAATATTGCGCTATCGGAGTTAAAAAATGTTCCATATACGCGACTATCTAACCTCAAGTTAACACGTTCACTTAATTTAATTTTCGACGCTAAACCAATATTAACTGAAAAGCGTGTCTCATCACTGAGTTGTTCATCTTTAGGAGCAAGATGAGTTAAACCAAAACCGCCAGTAGCATAAATAGGTACGAAACCATCTGATAACTGAACATTGCCACCAAGATGAGCATAAGTAATGCCAAGACCTGTATTACTTACTGAAAAATCACTCGACTCGGAGAAGTCAGTATCATAATAGCTTATTAAGAATTCACCTTGTCGCTTTCGATCAAAAGACCAAGCTGTTAATAGACCGTAACTTGTTTCATCACTTAACTCTATTCGATTATAAACTTTATCTCGGGTCGTATCAAAATCACCACTAAAGCGATAACCAATCAATGGTGTAATCTCTAGGTTTAATGGTTGCTTTGCAATCGAGGGCATAGACATGCTGACAAGAGTGCAAGCAATAGCGAATATAATACGCATAAAAGTTCCTATCTTAGAATGTAAAAAGAGTAAGTTAGAATCACTAACTTACTCTTTTTTAACTGTATTTAAAACTTTAATCTAAATACTATCTCTATTCACCGTCTAAGAAGCTTTTAAGCTGCTCTGAACGAGATGGATGACGTAACTTACGTAACGCTTTCGCTTCAATTTGACGAATACGTTCACGTGTTACATCAAATTGCTTACCAACCTCTTCAAGAGTATGGTCAGTGTTCATATCAATACCAAAGCGCATTCTAAGTACTTTAGCTTCACGAGCGGTTAAACCAGCAAGTACCTCATGAGTAGCACCTTTAAGGTTCTCTGAAGTAGCTGAGTCAACAGGAAGTTCGCCACTACCATCTTCAATAAAGTCACCCAAATGTGAATCTTCATCATCACCGATTGGCGTTTCCATTGAAATTGGCTCTTTAGCTATTTTCAAGACTTTACGAATCTTGTCTTCAGGCATAACCATACGTTCAGCTAACTCTTCTGGCGTAGGCTCACGACCCATTTCTTGTAACATTTGACGAGAAACACGGTTTAGTTTGTTAATCGTTTCAATCATGTGCACAGGAATACGAATAGTGCGTGCTTGATCAGCAATAGAACGAGTGATTGCCTGACGGATCCACCATGTTGCATAAGTTGAGAACTTATAACCACGACGATATTCAAACTTATCAACCGCTTTCATTAAACCAATGTTACCTTCTTGAATTAAATCAAGGAACTGTAAGCCACGATTGGTGTATTTCTTCGCAATTGAGATAACTAAACGTAAGTTTGCCTCAACCATTTCTTTCTTCGCACGACGAGCTTTCGCTTCACCAATAGACATACGACGGTTGATGTCTTTAATACCGTGAATATTTAAGTTAGTTTCTTCTTGAATTTGATTGAGTTTGTAGATACAACGTTCTACATCATGCTCAACATCGCCAAGCTTAGCTGAATATGGGTTACCAGCAGTTTTTTCTGCTTCAAACCATTCTTTTGAAGTTTCATTACCTGGAAATATTTTGATAAAGGTTGTTTTAGGCATAGCCGCACCAACAACACAGTGCTTCATAATCAAACGTTCTTGAACACGAAGTCGGTCCATCATGCTACGCATGTTTTTGACTAACTTATCAAATAATTTAGGGATCAAACGGAATTCTTTAAAAACTTCTGCAACCGCGTCAATAGCTTCTTGAGCATCTTTATGACCACGGCCTTTCTGATCCACTATCTTGGTTGCATTCTCATGAGCTTCTCGTAGCAAAGTAAACTTTTCACGTGCTAGCTCAGGATCTGGACCAGTATCTTCTTCTTCTTCGTCTTCCTCTTCAGCATCGCCTTCTTTCTTTTCGCTATCTTCATTAGCTAAATCTTCTTTAGAAAGTTCACTACCAACATGAGTAGCTGCGGCTGGTACATCTTCATCTTCAGCATCAGGGTCTAAAAAGCCGATGATAATATCAGTTAAGCGAACTTCTTCAGCTTCAAAGTTATCCCACATATCTAATAAATAGTTTATCGCTGGCGGATATTCAGAAACACTACGCTGAACTTCCTTAATACCTTCTTCTATACGCTTAGCAATGACGATTTCGCCTTTACGCGTTAGAAGTTCAACAGTACCCATTTCACGCATATACATACGTACAGGATCTGTTGTTCGACCAATCTCACTCTCTACCGTTGCAAGCGCTTGTGCTGCTGCTTCAGCTGCATCTTCATCAGTATTTGCTTCAGCCATCATCAAGGTATCTTGATCTGGTGCATTTTCAAATACTTGAATACCCATATCGTTAATCATACTAACGATATCTTCAACTTGATCAGAGTCTATGATGTCTTGTGGAAGATGATCATTAACCTGCGCAAACGTTAAATAACCTTGTTCTTTACCTTTGGTTATCAGGTCTTTAAGTCTTGATTGAGGGGCTGGTTCCATTGACGAGTGTCCACCTGTATATTATAAATATGGGATGTAAAATATGCGCTTAATACATTAGTAAAAGCTAATAAATGACGCAATAAAGCCGGAAATTATAGCGAATTTCAAAGACATTTACCAGCTAATATGCTGTCTTAATCGCTTGTTAACATTTCAAGCTATATAATAGCTTTCATCTTATTTATACCCACTGCACCTGAAGGTGCTTGCTAAGTATAGCTAAAACTAACAGTTAAGCATTTAGTATCGCTTGTAACTCTTGCTTTTCTTCAGCAGTCATTTGTCCAGCGCGTGCTTTTTGTAATAATACTTCAGCTCTCTGCTCAACAAAGTTATTCAATAACTTCTCAATACTATCAAGAAAAACATCAGTTGCTGCATCAGCCTCTATATGGTGCTGCCAACACATCAACTTTGCTAATTGTGAGCCCTGCTCAGTACCACGAAAGTATTCAAGCAATTGCGGTGACTTAATATCTGGGTTTTGCTGACACACACCAAGTACCTGCATTAACAAAGGTATTCCTGGTGCCGTTAACGGCTGCAACACACTAATTTCACCTAAGCTATTTGCTATATGGGGATGCTCTAACAATAAAGCAAGTGCTAACCTCACGGGGGTTACTTTTGTGCTCACTTTAACGGCTGATTTAACAACTTCACCTTGTAAACTTTTAGTAAACTTTGTAAGAAAATGCTCACTGCCGGTACCAAAATTATTAGCAACTTCATTAATCATAGCGTCCTTTAAAATACTAGCAGGCAGCTTCGATAAATATGGCTGAAATGACTCAACTAAAGCCGACCTTCCTTCTAGAGAGCTCATATCAACTTTCTGCATGAGTTGCTCAAAGAGAAATTTGGATAAGGGCATAGCGTTATCAATAATAGTTTCAAAAGCTTTTTGCCCTTGAGTTCTTATTAAAGAGTCTGGGTCTTCACCATCTGGTACAAAAACAAATTTTAACGAAAAGCCATCTCGGATAAGCGGCAAAGCATTTTCCATTGCGCGCCACGCGGCTTCTCGCCCTGCCCTGTCGCCATCATAACAACAGATAACATCAGGCACAGTACGAAACAATGTTTGTAATTGTTCAAAAGTAGTCGCGGTACCTAGCGATGCGACAGCGTAATCAACACCATGTTGTGCTAACGCCACGACATCCATATAACCTTCAACCACAATCAAACGCTTAAGCTGTTTGTTAGCTTTTTTTGCTTCATGTAAACCGTAAAGTTCCTGACCTTTATGATAAACACGTGTTTCTGGCGAGTTTAGGTACTTGGGTTTTTCATCACCTAAAACACGCCCACCAAAGCCAATGACTCGTCCACGTTTATCACTAATAGGAAACATGATACGACCACGAAAGCGATCATAAGGGCGCTTTTTATCACCCGCAATAGCCATGCCTAAATCAATTAACTGCTGATTGGCTTTACCATTACGTGAAAAGGAACTCATCATACCGTCCCAAGCGTCACTTATATAGCCAATACCAAAGCGCTTAACAACTTCGCCACTTAGTCCTCTCCCTTTTAAATAGTCGATAGCTTTGTCTTTGTCATTAGCTACTTTTAGTTGCTGTTGAAAAAAACGACTAATTTTCGACATTAGCTCATAGTCATCTTGTTTTTGCTGGTAAACTTGTTGCTGTCGACGTTGTTCTTCTGGGCTAGCAGTATTTTCTTCTCGGACCACCTCCATACCACAATGGGAAGCAAGCTCTTCAACCGCATCAACAAAATCAAGACGGTCAAATTCCATCAAAAAAGATATAGCATTACCATGTTCTCCACAGCCGAAACAGTGATAAAACTGTTTATCTTGACTGACAGTAAACGAGGGAGATTTTTCATTATGAAATGGACAGCAAGCTTGGTAATTTTTGCCCGCTTTTTTTAATGGGACTCGACTATCAACTAGATCAATAATGTCGGCTCTGCTGAGTAAGTCATCAATAAATTGTCGAGAAATGCGTCCAGCCATAATGTTTAAGCGTCATCTTTAAAGGAAAAATATTATACCAATCGGACTAATTTATTGATCACTTAGCGAGAATTAAAAGGCTTAGAGTCAAGGCATTGATTGAAGAGAATGGTTATTCCCTTACCAAAATTAATAACGCTGCATATAAGCATTTTAAACTCGCCCTTCGGAGGCTTATTAGCAAACTGATAACATAACAAAATTAATGAAATATAGAATAACTATGTTTAAGTTATTTTATTTGTTTTAAGCTCGCTAATAAAGACCTAAGCTGACCAATAAATTAATCCGTTTGGTATTACACTAGTATTCTACACAATACTAGTAAGAAAGTTGTTGATATTTTTAAGTTACAGGAACATAAAACTTGATAACTATCATAAAAAAAAAGTCATAAAAAAACCGTAATAACTTAGGCCATTACGGTTTTTTTAATCATATAAACATAGTGTTAGCTACAAAGCCTTACTATAAACCTTGAAGACCAGCTCTTACTTGACCGCTTACAGCGCCCATGTCAGCTTTGCCTTGCATTAAAGGTTTTAACACGGCCATTACTTTACCCATATCAGCCATAGAGGCAGCTCCAGATTCAACAATAGCTTTGCTTATTAATTCATTAACTTCTTCTGCACTAAGCGGCTGAGGCATAAAAAACTTTAAAGCAACGACTTCTGCTGCTTCTTTTTCTGCCAATTCATCACGACCACCTTCAGTAAACATCTTAATAGATTCTTTGCGCTGTTTAACCATTTTGGTTAAAATCACAATGATATTCTCATCAGTTGCTTCGGTTTTGTGATCAATTTCTGCTTGCTTGATTGCAGAGATTGCCATACGAATAACACCAAGACGTAATTTATCTTTGGCTCGCATAGCAGTTTTCATTTCATCTTTGAGTTGTATTAGAAGTGACATTTTCTCTCCATAATAGGCAATCTCTTAGAATAGTTATACTAAGATAATTCTTAGTACATGCGAACGCGACGAGCGTTCTCACGAGAAACTTTTTTCGCAGCACGTTTAACGGCAGCGGCTTTCTTACGTTTACGCTCCCAAGTCGGCTTTTCATAACATTCGCGACGACGAACTTCTGAAAGGATTCCTGCTTTTTCACATGAACGTTTAAAACGACGTAATGCAACGTCAAATGGTTCGTTTTCTCTTACTTTAATTACTGGCATGTACTTTATTACCTTAGGGTAGCTATATAAATTGGTGACTGATTTCGACTGAACAATACAATTATTTGTAATGTTTGTCTCATCCACACCCACTCTATTAAAAATTGGTGCCGTATTCTACTGCCAAGCCATCACTAATGTAAAGGTTAATTTAGTGTCTCTCGCTATTTCAGGATTAAAATCAGCTGGTGTCTATCCTATAAACACAGTAAAATTATCCCGCTAATATTTACTCTTATTACAATGAGTGATTATTAGTTACTGTTCCTGTTTTTTGAGCCTTCTTTTTAAGCTTTTTTTGAGAGTATATTTATGCGTATTTTGGGTATTGAAACTTCTTGTGATGAAACTGGTATCGCCATTTATGATGACGGCGAAGGTGAAAGTCCTGAAGGTATACTCGCTCATCGTTTATATAGTCAAATAGCCGTTCATGCTGATTACGGTGGAGTAGTACCTGAACTTGCATCAAGAGATCATGTTCGTAAAACGATTCCTTTAATCAAGCAAGTATTAGCCGATGCTAATCTTACGCCTCAAGATTTAGATGGTGTTGCCTACACTGCTGGTCCCGGTTTAGTTGGCGCTCTCTTGGTCGGTTGTTCAATTGGCCGAAGCTTGGCTTATGGTTGGGATTTACCTGCTGTTCCTGTGCACCATATGGAAGGCCATTTATTAGCGCCAATGCTTGAAGATGATGTACCTGAGTTTCCTTTTGTCGCATTATTAGTTTCTGGCGGACATACTATGCTGGTGCGTGTTGATGCTATTGGTGAATACAAACTATTAGGAGAATCTGTTGATGATGCAGCTGGTGAGGCCTTTGATAAAACAGCTAAACTGCTAGGTTTAGACTACCCTGGCGGTCCTGCTCTATCTAAGATGGCTGAAAGTGGTGACGCAGGTCGTTTTAAATTACCTCGCCCAATGACAGATAGACCTGGTTTAGATTTTAGTTTTAGTGGCTTAAAAACGGCTGCTGGTACTTTAGTTCGTAAAGAGTGTATTAATATAGAGCCTGCCTTATCTACAAACCAATTAAAAAAAACCCATGCTGATATCGCCCATGCTTTTCAACAAGCCGTAGTAGATACCTTAGCAATAAAGTGTAAACGCGCTTTGCTACAAGAAAAATTAAGCCGATTGGTTATTGCAGGTGGTGTAAGCGCAAATACCGCTTTGCGAAAGCAGCTTGCAATAACGACAAAGAAACTTGGTGGCAGTGTTTTTTATCCTCGTCCTGAATTTTGTACTGATAACGGGGCTATGATTGCTTATGCTGGTATGCAACGTTTAAAAGCGGGCTCAGATGCTGATTTAACATTTAAAGCTAATCCCCGCTGGGCGCTAGATTCTTTACCATCAGTAAAGTAACCAAAGAGTTAACGATAGCACGTCCTGAATTTTGTACTACTCATATTCGGGACTAAATGATTGCTTATGCAGGTATACAACGTTTAAAAGTAGGCACAGATGCTGATTTAACATTTAAAGCTAATCCTAGATAGGCTTTAGATTATCTCCCACCAGTAAAATAGCTTCTATAAAGAGCTAAAATCACCTACTCGCACTAGCCAATAGGTGATTTATTAATGACTTTACAAATGATTTGTCTAAATCTTATGGGTGATTTTACTTTCAGTGCCGTTTAGTAAACGTTTGATATTATCTCGATGACGAAAGATTATTAACGCACTAAGCATCAAGGTTGGATAAACATACAAGGGTTTTAAGAAGTATACATAAAGTGGTGCGATGGATACCGTAACAATAGCTGCTAAACTTGAATATTTACTAAATTTCACCACTAATACCCACGTTATAATTAATAATGCCCCCAGCGTAAAACCAATAGGAAGCAAAGTTCCCAGAGAAGTCGCTACGGCCTTTCCCCCTTTAAAGTTGAAAAATATGGGATACATGTGACCTAAGCAAGCAGAAACGCCAATTAATCCTAAATACAGCGCATCGATGTTTAAAAAGTAAGCGCCCCACACAGGAATAGTACCCTTAATAATATCTAAAAATAATACCGTTGCAGCAGTGAGTTTATTACTCATACGTAAGACATTGGTTGCGCCCGGATTTTGCGAACCTGTTGTTCTTGGATCGGGTAATCCTAAAAATTTACAGACTAATATCGCACTCGAAATAGAGCCTATTAAATAAGCGGCAATGATCATAGTGAAAATGAGTAGTAACATTTAAGTGAAAAATCCATTAGTGAGTATAAAAAAGGAATTATTATTCTATCTACATCTCTGCTAGTTTTTCTAACACTTCGCAGGTAAAATCGCCTCTTATTTTGTAACAATTGTATTAATACTGCAAATAGTTACTGTAATATACCCGTTATCATTAAAGATACAGGTTTCGAAGTTCTTGACAAATTTTAATTCAAGGCGCTGTGATGAAGTAATGGTTACTCCCTTATAAATCACCGCAACGATAAAGTAATGTTACTCAAGCGCTTCTTCGATGGGTTTAAAATGATTTTATACCACGTTAAATAAGTAAACCATAGAATGACTATGCTTAAATTATTTATCTTGCCTAAAACTATTTTAATTCCTACTGAAATCCTACACTTTGATTAATAACGGGTATAGTTCTTCTAACAATCTCTCACAGCATTATAGGTAAGTCATGGATAAGGTGTTCATTAAGGGTTTAAGTATTCAAACTACTATCGGTTTCTTTCAGTGGGAAAAAGAGATAAAGCAAACCTTGGTCATAGATCTAGCCATGGGTTGGAATACGGCTAGTGCAGCGCTAAATGATGAATTAGAAAAAACATTAGATTATGCCAACATTTCAGTGGCTATAGAACGTTTTGCTAACGACAACCCTGTTGACTTAATTGAAACACTTGCTGAGCGGTTAGCGAGTTATTTAATCACTCAATACCATATCCCCTGGTTAAAGCTCAGTATTGGTAAACCCGGTGCTGTACATAATGCACAAACAGTTGGTGTGGAAATAGAACGTGGTAAAAAAACTACTGAGACTTCTCTTTAATGGCTCAAATATATATCTCATTGGGTAGTAATATTGACCGTGAGCATTATGTTGAAAAAGGTCTACTCTCATTAGCTAAAGCATTTGATTTGCCTTTTAAACAGCTAACTTTATCGTCATTATTTGAAAGTGAGGCTATTGGATTTAATGGTGCCGCTTTTTATAATATGGTCATTGGCATTACTTGTTTACACAGTGTTGAGCAAGTGGCAAGTATATTACGCGCTATCGAGTTTTCTCATGGTCGTGACCATAGCGCTAAAAAGTTTAGCCCACGAAGCTTAGATCTTGATTTGTTATTATATGATGATTTGATTATTGACTCACCTGCACAACTACCCCGTGATGAAATAACGAAAAATGCCTTTGTC
>CAJWZC010000049.1 GCA_913049915.1 uncultured Colwellia sp. | reverse complement strand
GGCAGCAGCAACTTTTAACTATTGCACTAACGCCTCATATTGAAGAGCTGGGTAAACCAAAAGCAGGAGACGTTGAAAATGACGAATTCTCTGAAGATTTTGAAGTTGAGCTTACTGAAGAACAACTTGCTAAAAAGCTTGAAGGTGAGCCACAAGAAAACGACAAGATAAAGCTAGCAATCATCGGTCGTCCTAATGTTGGTAAATCAACACTAACTAACCGTATATTAGGTGAAGAACGTGTTGTTGTTTTTGACGCTCCAGGTACAACGCGTGACAGTGTTTATATTCCAATGGAACGTAATGGTCGTGAGTACACTTTAATTGATACCGCGGGTATTCGTCGTCGTAAGAACGTGACTGATGTTGTTGAAAAATACTCAGTGATTAAAACGTTACGTGCTATTGAAGATTCTAATGTTTGTCTTCTTATTATTGATGCGCAAGAAGGTATTAGTGATCAAGATTTGAGCTTACTTGGGTTTATCCTTGAATCAGGACGTTCCTTGGTACTTGCGGTAAATAAATGGGATGGCTTAGCAGATCACGAAAAAGATCGTATTAAAACTGAACTTGATAGACGTTTAGGTTTTATTGATTTTGCTCGTATTCATTTTATTTCAGCACTACATGGTACCGGTGTTGGCCATTTATTTGAGTCAGTAGAAGAGGCCTTTGTTTCAGCAACCAAACGTATATCTACGGCTATGGTTACTAAGATATTAGATATGGCTATATTTGATCATCAACCGCCTATGCATAATGGTCGACGCGTTAAGTTAAAATATGCTCATGCCGGTGGTTATAACCCACCTATTATTATTATTCATGGTAACTTAGCTAAGAAATTACCCATGTCTTATAAGCGCTATTTGATGAATTATTATCGTAAGTCATTAAAAATGATGGGTACGCCTATCCGTATACAATTTAAAGATACCTTGAACCCTTTTGCAGGTAAGAAGAAGCTTAACTTTACCGAGAAAAAGAAAATTGCTCGAGCAACACAAGGTTATAAAAAAGATTAAGTATGCTGCAACTTGTTAGCTAATAGCTAGCAAGTTGCAATCTTGATCTTATTTTAATAAAGTATAAATACGCTCCACATTTTATCTTCCTATGAACGATAGTTGAAAAATATGGCTGAACAAGTAATTTTAACCGATCCATCTAAATCTTCTGTACGTAATCTTGCTTTATTGAACGCGGGTGCGTCCATCACTATTGATATTTCTACGCCAGCGGGACAAAAAAGAAAGTTTAACACCTTTTTTATTGGCTATCTCCCAAAAAAATATTTGCTTATTGAGTTCCCTGAGGCAAATAAATTAGGTAGTTTCTCTCAATATATTGGACAAGGCACAGTGATCACCGTGCGTGGCCTTATTGAGGGACGCGATGGCGCAGCAGTTGCTTTTATTAGTAGCGTCAGACAAACCTTGCAAATACCCTCGCGTATTATGGTACTAGATATTCCTAATGCGGTGAAATTACAGCAATTACGTTCTTCAGTACGTATTGACACTCAAATCTTAGCTAAAGTTAAAATTGATGATGTTTATTGGCAAACGACCATGACAAATATATCCGTTGACGGTGGTCAGCTTGATATTATTAATGGTGAAAAGTTAGTATTGGCAGAAGATAAAATAGTTGATATTGTGGTAGAGACAAGTGAAGGAGAAAATAATCTTAAGCTTAATGCAACCGTTTGTAATATTAAGCAGCAAGTAGATGGATTATCTTTTGGTGTTAAATTTAATCAGGTGATTAAGCAACAAGTCATTGAGTTACTCTATCTAGCTCTCGCCCCAGATGACTAAAGTATTGCTATTGTTTTATAAACTCCAGCTTTTAGGAAAGGGGTTATTAATCCTTTTAGTATAACTTCACTGTTCTCGTTAATCCATAATGATACTCGATCTCCCTGTTATTACTCATACTTTTATATGTTTTGTCCTTTATGTCAGGTGATTTTACATTCCTAAACGCTACAACTACCCTCATAGACTAGTTTTATTCTATTTTACTGATCTATCAGTATTTAAATTTATTAGCATAATTTTTGCAAAATATAGGGTCTGATAGTTTTAGGCTCTATGTATTTAAATTAATCGAAGGAAAAAAATGAAGTTATCTAGTTAGAAATTTGTGGCTGCGGCAGCCCTTTTATCTTTATCTAACCTGGCGAATACAGGTTTACTGCTTGTCGAACAATATAATGATTTCTGGTCAACTGATATGAATACTCTTATTGATTATGCTGAAAAAAACAATGCGGGTACTTCTGCTTACTGGGGATAAATCGACTTTACTGAAGATCCAGCTGGTTTTACAGGAGATATTGCTGGTAGTAACCCATGGCCTTCAGCCAAAGCTACTGGCGTAATAGGTAGTAGTCATTTAGTAAATAAAACTTTTTTTACGCGTATCACAGGTCAATTTTTAATAGCGGCTGATGATGATTTTTTCTTTAGAACTTTTAACGATGATGGTTTGTTTTTATACATTGATGGTGAGCTTGTAATAAACGACCCTAGCCTACATCCTGAAAGACGCTTCGAAGGCACTAAGTTTTTAACTGAAGGTGTTCATAATATTGAGTTGTATTTCTTTGAAAATGGTGGTGAAGCTTAATTAGAGTTTTCAATAGCTGATTCATCACGTAACTTCTTACACTTTAATGATGCTAATGGTCCTGTTACTTTAGTACCTGAACCTACAACGTTAGCTATTTTTGGATTAGGCTTATTTGGTTTAATATCAAGAAAAAAGCGTAAGAATTAATATAGTAATTGTTATGAAATAGTAGATATAAAAAAACGCGATTTATTCGCTTTTTTTATATCGTTGAAAATTATAAAATAACAATAAAAGTAATTAGTATTGGGTTTCAGATAATTATCCTATTACTTTAGCGTTAATGCTCCCATCACTTAGTTGCACACTAATTTGTTCATCACTAGATAGTTGCTCTACTTTAGTAATCACTTCATTCTTTTTATTACGGGTCACACTATAACCGCGCGCTATCGTGGCTAATGGACTAACCAACTGTAGTTGCTCAATAAAATTTACAAAAACTTCACTTTTATGCTGTATTAAATTTTGCATTGCTTGCGTGAGCCTATACATATTTTGACTAGTTTTCTCCTGTTTCAATTGGATTTTTTTTATAGGTGATTGCTGTAAAAGTCGCTGGTCAAGCTGCGCGGGCTTATTTTTAATTTGTAATATATTACGCTTTATCGCTTGTTTTAAACGTAAGCTTAATTCATCTGCTTTCTGTTGTTGTAACTGTAACTGTTGCTCAGGGTGAACTTGCGATAAACGATGCTGTAAATAATTTTGTTTATTAGCTAAATAGACTAACTTATCTTGCTGGGCTTTAATCAAACGTTGTTTCAGCATAACAACATGATTAAGTAATTCGCTGCTGTTATTTGATACTAACTCGGCAGCAGCCGAGGGAGTAGGCGCACGTAAGTCGGCTACATAATCACTCAGTGTAGTATCAATTTCATGACCTACAGCGCTAATGATAGGCAAAACACTGTTATAAATGGCCTGTACTACACTTTCTTCATTAAATGGCCATAAATCTTCTAAAGAGCCACCACCTCGGCCAACAATGAGTACATCACATTCATTACGACTATTGGCATTTTTAATAGCATGACAAATATCGCCTTGAGCATATTCACCTTGCACAAGGGAAGGGTAGATAATAGCTTTAATATTGGGATTACGACGTTTAAGTACCGTTAAAATATCTTTAACGGCTGCACCAGTAGGCGAAGTAATAATGCCGACACAGTTAATATGCTTCGGTAATTTTTTTTTATGAGATAAATCAAAAATTCCTTGGGCATTAAGTTTATTTTTTAATTGCTCATATTGTTGGCGTAATAAACCCGCACCAGCATCTTCCATATGCTCGATAATTAATTGAAAGTCGCCACGTGGCTCATATAAAGAGACTTTTGCACGTACTAGTACTTGTTGACCATTACTCGGTGTTACCCCAGTACTTAAACGGACACGCCTATTACTACCTTTAAACATAGCGCACTTAACTTGCGACTTTGCATCTTTCAATGATAAGTACCAGTGACCTGAGCTAGCGGCAATAAAATTTGATATTTCACCGGTTAACCAAACAGTATTGAGTTCACTCTCTAGAATAAAGCGGACTTTTTTTGTTAATTCACTGATCTGTAAAATATGCTGTTGGCTCATAATAGCGAGAAATCTATACTTAAGAATTGAGAGTATTGACTATTATTTATTGAATAAGAGGATCTTTCAATTTATTTTCATCATTAAAAACTATTTAGCCATTTTATATCCGTTCTACTTCAATATATTATTTCAGAAACACAGAGCAATTTGACTTTTAGGTATATTAATTATGTTATGTCATTCCCTTACAAATTGCTGCAACAACGAAGTGATTCCTTTCTGTGTTTCCCTTTGGCTAGATTTTAAAATACTTTATGTAGCGTTATCTATTTTATCAAGGGAACAACCATTACTAACAATGAATGCCTTGCCTAAATTTTTTAAATTCCCACTGAATTAAGCTTATTAAGGTCGAGTGGATATATTTATCTGTTTTTATCGATATTTGATAAAAATAGGTTTACCTAAAACAAGAAAACGGTTAAAATTCTGCCGCAATATTGACTCCCTAACCAACCCTTTTAGAGAGATGTTGCGATGCTAAGAATTGCCCAAGAAGCTTTAACTTTTGATGATGTACTACTTGTACCTGCTCATTCAACAGTGCTCCCACACACGGCTGATTTAAAAACTAAATTAACCCGTAAAATTAATTTAAACGTACCGATGATTTCTGCGTCTATGGACACAGTAACAGAGTCACGCCTAGCAATTACCCTAGCGCAAGAAGGTGGTTTAGGTTTTATTCATAAAAATATGACCATTGCTGAACAAGCTAAGCATGTTTCTCAAGTGAAGAAATATGAAAGTGGTATCGTTTCAGACCCTGTAACAGTAGGTACTGACTTTACTATTGAACAAGTCATGCATAAAGCTGAAGATCTAGGCTTCTCAGGTTTTCCTGTTGTCGATAATAATAATAACTTAGTTGGTATTATTACCGGTCGTGATTTACGTTTTGAAACTGATTTAACTAAATCTGTTGCTTCACTTATGACAGTTAAAGACGATTTAGTCACCGTTAAAGAAGGTGCTGCACGTGAAGAGATTTTAGGTTTAATGCACAGTAACCGTATTGAGAAAATCTTAGTGGTTGACGATGCTTTTAAATTAGTGGGTCTCATTACAGCGAAAGATTATCAAAAAGCTGAAAATAAGCCTAATGCGTGTAAGGACGAATTAGGTCGTTTACGTGTTGGTGCTGCTGTTGGTGTTGGTGCTGGAACTGATAAGCGTATTGACGCATTAGTTGTTGCCGGTATTGATGTTTTATTAATTGATACCTCGCATGGCCACTCTCAAGGTGTTCTTGACAGAGTTAAAGAAACACGTAAAAAATACCAAGACTTACAAATTATTGCTGGTAACGTAGCAACAGCTGCAGGCGCAAAAGCAATGGCTGATGCTGGTGTTGATGCGGTGAAAGTAGGCATAGGTCCAGGTTCAATCTGTACAACACGTATTGTTACCGGCGTTGGTGTTCCACAATTAACTGCTATTTCAAATGCTGTTGAAGGTTTAAAAGATACTGGTATTCCAGTTATCGCTGATGGTGGTATCCGATTCTCTGGCGATATTGCTAAAGCACTTGTGGCTGGTGCACACTGCGTTATGGTTGGTAGCATGTTAGCCGGAACTGAAGAAGCACCTGGTGAAGTTGAACTTTACCAAGGTCGTTACTACAAATCTTATCGTGGTATGGGCTCTTTAGGTGCTATGGCACAAAAAGATGGCTCAAGTGACCGTTATTTCCAAAAGTCTGAAGGTGAAGCAGATAAATTAGTACCAGAAGGTATTGAAGGTCGTGTTGCTTATAAGGGCCCCGTAGCGGCAATTATTCATCAGCAAATGGGCGGTTTGCGTTCATCAATGGGTTTAACTGGCTCAAAAGATATTGAGACAATGCGTACTAAGCCTGAGTTTATGAAAATCACCTCAGCAGGTATGGGCGAATCACACGTACATGACGTAACCATCACCAAAGAAGCACCTAACTACCGTACGGGTTAGTCGAATAGCTGATTTTTTTGCTAGTTAACTTGTTAGTGGCATTAGAAGTACTCATTGACTAACGTCAACTCCGTGCGTCTTCTTTACTAATATATTAACTAGCTTCAAACTCAACCATTCTTAGTTACTTTTTATGCTAAATGGAAATACAAGAATTTTTTGTCAGGCTGAACTATTAATAAATTAGTTCAGCCTGTTTATTTATATATCGCTCTAAATTAATGAGCCGCTAATGGTAGGAAAACAACATGAGTAAAGACATTCATGATCACCGCATACTTATTTTAGATTTTGGTTCACAATACACTCAACTTATTGCACGTCGCGTACGTGAAATTGGCGTTTACTGTGAGCTTTGGTCTTGGGATGTAACCGAAGAGCAAATTAAAGGTTTTAATCCTACAGGTATTATTCTTGCTGGTGGCCCAGAGTCAGTAACAGAAGCTAACTCTCCTCGTGCACCTGAATATGTATATACTGCTGGCGTACCGGTATTGGGTATTTGTTACGGCATGCAAACAATGGCTGAGCAACTTGGCGGTGGCGTTGAAAGTTCAAGCCATAAAGAATTTGGTTATGCTGCTGTTGAGCTAATTACTCAATCTGCGTTATTTAACAACGTTGAAGATAGTATTGGTAATAACGGTAATGCTCTACTTGACGTTTGGATGAGTCATGGCGATAAAGTGTCGGCTATCCCTGAAGGTTTTGTTACCGTTGCACAAACAGCAAGTTGTGCTTATGGCGCAATAGCCAACGAAGAAAAGAAATTCTACGGCGTACAATTTCATCCAGAAGTAACACACACGAAACAAGGTGCTCGTATTTTAGAAAACTTTGTAGTCGATATTTGTAAATGTGAAAAATTATGGACTTCAGCATCAATTATTGATGATGCAATTGCTAAAATGAAAGAGCAAGTTGGTGATGACGAAGTTATTCTAGGTCTTTCGGGTGGTGTAGATTCATCAGTAGTTGCTATGTTATTACATCGTGCTATTGGCGATAAACTTACCTGTGTATTTGTTGATAATGGTTTACTTCGTTTAGACGAAGGCCAGCAAGTAATGGATATGTTTGGTGATCACTTCGGTTTAAATATCATTAAAATTGAAGCTGAAGATAGATTTTTAAATCGTTTAGCGGGCGAAAGTGAGCCAGAAGCAAAACGTAAAATTATCGGTAATGTCTTTATTGACGTGTTCGAAGAAGAATCGAACAAGCTTGATAATGCAAAATGGTTAGCGCAAGGCACTATTTACCCAGACGTAATTGAATCAGCTGCTTCTGCAACTGGTAAAGCTCATGTGATTAAATCGCACCATAATGTTGGTGGTTTACCTGATTACATGAAATTAGGTTTAGTTGAACCATTACGTGAATTATTTAAAGATGAAGTACGTAAAATCGGCTTAGAGCTTGGTTTACCATACGACATGCTTTATCGTCACCCATTCCCTGGACCTGGTCTAGGTGTACGTATATTAGGTGAAGTGAAAAAAGAATATGCAGACTTATTACGTCGTGCTGATGCTATCTTTATTGAAGAATTACACAAACATGACTTATATACCAAAGTAAGCCAAGCGTTTACCGTGTTCTTACCAGTAAAATCAGTAGGCGTTATGGGTGATGCACGAAAGTATGACTGGGTTGTATCATTACGTTGTGTTGAAACTATCGACTTTATGACCGCGCGTTGGTCACATTTACCATATGATTTCTTAGGGTTAGTTTCTAACCGTATAATCAACGAGATTGAAGGTATTTCACGCGTAGTTTACGATATAAGCGGAAAACCACCTGCGACTATCGAATGGGAATAATTTAGTCCTAGGCTAGTTAAATCAGCCGACTTCGTTGTCGAAGGTACTCACTGACTAATGTTAGCTTCGTGCATTCTCCTAGAATTCGAATGATTTTCCGTCGCCTAACAGCTAAATTCAACGCTTAATAATATATATTGATAAAGTCCTAAGGTTGAAAAACGTTGGGGCTTTTTTTTAATAACTAAAGGAATAGCTTTAACTAGTTGAAATTTTAGCAAAGCGTTTGAGTGTTTTATTTTTGAGGTTATGTTCAGGATGAGTGGTATGTCGGGATGGTATGTATGCCAAGGAGAGAAGATGACTATAAGTGATGAAATAAAATATGAAAACAATGCCAATAAAATATCTACTAGGACGAGCAGAAATTACAATGACAATTACTAGATTAGAAACAAAGCAAAGAATGAGTCGAATAGTTAAGCACAACGGTACTATTTTCTTATGTGGTCAAGTAGCAGCAGATGCCACCCAAGGTATCTCTGAGCAAACGCAAACTATGCTTGATAAAGTTGATGCACTATTAACGCAAGCAGGCAGTGACAGAGAGCACATATTATCTGCGACTATCTACGTTAAAGACATGAGCTACTTCGCTGATATGAACGCCGTATGGGACGCCTGGGTACCTGAAGGGCATGCACCAGCGCGTGCTTGTGTTGCCGCTAAAATGGCGCGAGAAGCCTTATTAGTTGAAATTTCCGTGGTTGCTGCAGAAATATAAATTATTCTTGTTATTTCGGTAGATGAGTTAATATTATCTTCTCTGTGAGATAAAAAAAGCCCAGCATTATAATAAAATAATATTGGGCTTTTTACTGTGTAGTATATTTAAAATTTTACGTAATCAATATTGACTCATTAAGGTTATAGCCTCTTTCTCTTAAGCGTTCCGACAAGTAAAACCAACAAGCTTATGCCTAAAAGAGCAAGAGAATTTGGTTCTAGAATCACCCTACTAGTCAAACCGACAACAATATTATCAAATTCACCTGCAATACCAGTACTGGTATTGCAGTAAAACTGTCAAAAGCAAAATCAGTAAAAGCGATATTGACATAAAGATTGGACTCTAGACTTGATTGGTCGCCATCACCACCACCTGATTGCCCTAATAAAAAGGCACCGGTTAATACTTGACTAGTTCCCCCAATACTATCAAAAAATTCAAAATCATTGTATGGGTCAATAGAGCCCCAATAAAAGCCTAAATAATCCATCTGTACGCTACTAGCCCCTAAAAACGCAGAGTAATCTGCCGTGACTGAATCGTCTATGCCTGGCCCTGGTGTATAGCCAAAATAGGTTTTATCGACAATGGTCGGATGACTACCACCTGGAGGTGCGACAACTTCGTGGGAATCAGTTGAACCATCGCCTTTGACACCAATATTACCAGTCACACTGATAGCGGCGGTCGAATTAATACCACAAGTATCAAAAATTGGACCCCTAAAATTATGAGTCTTATTCTGATCGAGGATTGTAGCATTAGTATCAAAGCCAATCATTCGGGTTGTATAATCAAAAGTTTCGATTAGATAACCCCCTGAAGGGTCTATTTTGTTACTGGTATCGATAAATGAACTCGTCAAGCACGAACCATCAGTTGCTGCTTGCCCGCTTGCCCAAAAAGCTTTTTTTGGTAAGTTACCGGCACCATTGCGTTGGTTTATCCCTAGTGTTATCCGTAGAAAAGTAAAGAAAAAATATACATAGTCAAGGTGTTGGTCGTCACTCTCCAGATGAAATTCTTGCTATGGAAGATAAAAGCTTACAATCACTTTCTACACTACTTGCTGATAAAAATTTCTTCTTTAGCGAACAGCATACATCGTTTGATGCAGCAGTTTATTCACACTTATGTGAGTTTATTTCTGTACGTTTTGACTGTGGCTTTGAAAATGTATTCACTAAACAAGCCAAAACTTATCAAAATCTAGTACAATTTTGTCAACGTATTGAAGACCAATTTTATCAAGAGAAATAAATGACCATAAATCTTTCTAATAGCTACCGAGACCTTGGCGAAAGCTTTTCACAAAATATTCTCCCTGACCCTGTCGCACAGCCATCGTTATTGTTATGGAACGAAGCGTTAGCCCAAACCTTAGGGCTTACTTTTGACCTAACTCCGAATAACGAAAGTGATGCTGACTTATTAGCGCAGTACTTCTCTGGAAATCGATTAATTGAAGGCAGTAAGCCTGTTGCTCAAGCTTACTCCGGCCATCAATTTGGTCAATTTAATCCACAGCTTGGTGATGGTCGCGCGCATTTATTAGGTGATGTTGAGGATGCTCAGGGTCAACGTTGGGATATTCAACTGAAAGGCTCAGGAGTAAGTCAATTCTCAAGACAAGGTGATGGTCGTTGTGCCCTTGGGCCAGCCCTGCGTGAATACATTATGAGTGAAGCGATGTTTGCCCTTGGTGTGCCGACTACGCGTTGTTTAGCTGTCGTTACTACCGGGCAAAGTGTTTATCGTGAACGACCTTTTGCTGGTGCGGTTGTTACCCGTATCGCGACAAGCCATATACGCGTAGGCACTTTTCAGTATTTTTCTGCCCGTGGCGATACAGATTCACTTAAAACCTTGGTTAATTATTCGATTGAACGTCATTTTCCCGAGTTACTGTCTGAGTTAGCTGCTGATACATTAATTGCTACAGAAGATAATGAAATTAGTAGCGAAGAAGTGCTTAACTTTTTCTCTGCAGTTTTATCAAAGCAGGTTCCTTTAGTACTGTCATGGTTAAGAGTTGGCTTTATTCATGGGGTAATGAATACCGATAATACCACCATCTCAGGGGAAACAATCGATTATGGCCCTTGCGCCATGATGAATGCTTATCATGCGGAAACTGTTTTTAGCTCGATTGACCGCAATAGTCGTTATGCTTTTGGTAAACAGATTAGCATTATGCAGTGGAATATGACGCGATTAGCTGAAACGTTATTACCTTTAATCGATAGTGATGAAGATGTGGCAGTAGCACAACTACAACCCCTGTTAGCACAATTTCATCAGGACTTTGAAGAAAACTACTTAAGAATGATGGCAGTAAAAATAGGTATTGATGAGCCTGAGCAAGGTGATGGTAAACTCATTAGTGAGTTAATTGCCATCATGCAAAAAAATAGTATGGATTACACAAAAACCTTCACTTCATTAACAGATGTATTAACTGACTCACTTAATGGCAGTCTAGTTGAAATGCCGTTGTTGAGTATACTCAGTGAATGGCTGCCTCGTTGGCAAACACGCATAGCTGCATTTAAAATAGCTGCGCACGAGTTAATGGTGAGTAATAACCCTGTTGTTATTCCAAGAAACCATCATGTTGAAGCTATTTTAGCAAACACCCAAGCAACAGGTGATTTAACTGCATTAAATCAATTTTTGGCAGTATTACGACAACCTTATACAAGGCTCGATAACACTGAAAAATATCAAGACTCCCCAGCTAATGGTGATGAAAATTATCATACCTTTTGTGGTACCTGATCAGCTATGAAGGTATAAATTATTAATAATCAACAAAATAACGCCCTAAAGAGCTCTCTTCTTGATAAGTTTGGTTTTGAGGGCTTTCGTCCGGGGCAAGAGCAGACCATAACACAATTATTAAATGGTCAATCTAGCTTATCTATATTCCCAACAGGATCGGGGAAAAGTCTTTGTTATCAGTTAACTGCTTTGTATTTACCGCATGTAACCTTAGTAGTTTCGCCGTTACTTGCTTTGATGAAAGATCAACTATCGTTTCTTGCGAGTAAAGGTATTAAGGCGGCGAGTATTGATTCGACCTTAAAAGGCAACGAAGCACAAACGGTGATGGCGGGTGTGCGCGCTGGTGATATTAAAGTGTTGATGGTTTCAGTAGAGCGTTTTAAAAATGAACGTTTTAGACAGTTTATTGAATCGGTACCAGTCTCTATGTTGGTAGTTGATGAGGCGCATTGTATTTCTGAATGGGGTCATAACTTTAGACCTGACTATTTAAAACTACCAAGTTATTGCCAAGCATTAAAAATTTCCTTAGTGTTATTACTTACCGCAACGGCTACGCGTAAAGTAAAAAAAGATATGGCAGAAAAATTTAATATTCGAGACGAGCATATTGTGCAAACTGGCTTTTATCGACAAAATCTAGATTTAAGCGTCTTACCCGTTGCGGAGTCACATAAAAACAGCCAACTTGAACAAATCATCAAGGCGCAACAAGGTCCTGGTATTGTTTACGTTACCCTGCAGCATAGCACTGAAAAGGTGGCGCAATACTTAAAGCAGCATAGTATTAATGCTTGTGCATATCATGCGGGTTTTGACAGTGATATCCGTAGCCAAATTCAGCAAGATTTTATGGAGGGGAAAATCCAAGTCATTGTCGCGACTATTGCTTTTGGTATGGGTATTGATAAAAGTGATATTCGGTTTGTTATCCATTATGACTTACCAAAATCTATTGAAAATTATAGTCAAGAAATCGGTCGAGCAGGGCGAGATGGTTTGCCTTCGCAGTGTTTTACCCTAGCAAATCTTGATGGTTTGAACACCGTTGAAAACTTTGTTTATGGTGATACACCGGAGTTTTCTGGTATTGAAATGTTATTAAACACGATACAATCAGAATTAATTACAAGTGCTTACGGAAGCATAAGTGATAGTCGATCTGAAGGAAAGTGGGAGTTACAAATTCTGCAACTGTCTAATGCCGTTAACATCAAACAATTACCACTGAAAACCTTACTAGTACAACTAGAGCTCGTTGGTGTAATTGAGCCGCAATATGCTTATTTCGCTGATTTTAAAATAAAAATATTAAAGCCAAAAGATGAAATAATTAATAGTTTTAATGATCAGCGTAAAGATTTTTTACAGCGTATCTTTAATGCAACCGACTTTAAGAAAGTATGGGGAAGTTTAAATTTCGACATTTTGTTGCAAGATAAAACTATTGAGCGTAATCGTGTTATTGCTGCACTTGAATACTTAGCTGAGCAGCAACTAATTGTACTTGAAACGAAAGGGATGACAGAGGTCTTTAAAGTTAATGCTAATGAGTTAGCTGATCCGAGTTTATGTTCAGATCTTAGTAATTACTTTAAAGATAATGAAGAAAAAGAAATAAAACGTATTGCTACCTTAGTGCGCTTCTTTCAACTTGATACCTGCCTAACGGTAAATTTAGCGCGTTACTTTGATGACACTTACTTTGATACTGCAGGTGCTAACCATTTAGGTACAGCGCCACAATGTGGTCATTGTAGTGTTTGTCGTGGACAAGTAGCAGTATTAGAGCATTCTGAAGTACAAATTCCATGGCCCAGTGATGAAGTGTTAACACAGGGAATGACGGAGTTAGCCGAGCGACTTGCGGGTAAAATAAACCAACCATTATCACTTGAGAGTTACTGCCGCTTTTTTGCAGGTATGACAGTACCCTTGTTTGGCCGTAATAAAGTAAGACAATTATCAGGTTTTGGTTTATGTGAGCAGCAAAGATATCAAGCGATTCGTGAAAAGCTGGCAAGTTTAACTGATTAGGCTGGAAAAGCTAAGTAGGTATACAGAAAGTTACCTGCTTAGCTTAGCTAATTTATTTTGTCTGACGACGACTGCTAACTAAAGTAAAGCCACTAACATCATCAATACAGAACTTGGCTCTGGCACAGCACTCATATTTATTGAATCTGAACCAGCAAAATAATATCGTAATTGGTAAATGCTTATATTCCATAAATTTACTAGAGACACAGTAGCAAAACCTTCAGTTGCAGCGATAAGGTCAAAGCTTACTAACATAAAGTTGCCAGCAATAGACATAACACTGTCAGTAAAGTCGAATGACAATCCCCTATTTTTATGAGCCACTTCTAAACCTTCAAACATGCTGATATCGGCATCAACCAATAATAACTCACCGTTAAGTGACGTTTTGTTAAAGGCAGTATTGAGTTATCGGAATTCAGGTCAAAATAAAACATATCGGCTGTATCAAAATTTTGGGCATTAATGGTAATGCTTTGTCCTACTTTGATATCATCTGCTGAGAAGCTGATGTTAAGGCAATCAGTATTAGTATTAGCTACAAAAGTAGCGCTACGATTGAAATACTTAGCGTAGTCGCTATTACAGTGATAATTTTTTAAATTTTTATACTCTATTATTACTTTTTTATAAATGTTATGTTTTTATCATGGGTTATTATTGATGAGAAGAATAAGTATTTAAACGGCGAGGAAAATTAATAAGTTAAAGCGTAATAGAAGTATCATTCATGGGGTAGAATAACGTCGTGTACTAAATTAATCGGTTTGCTGCACGATACTTTTTCTTATTCGAGTACCACAGTAAATGTTTACAACTATAAAAAATTCAATACCAATGAGCGTTTGGTATATGTTGATTTCAGCTTTTGGCTTTGCCTTGATGGCGGCCTGTGTAAAAGAGGTTAGCGGTTTAGGTATTCCTGTACTCGAAATTGTTGCAGCAAGAGCAATTGTGTCGGGCATTATTAGTTATGCTGATATTAAACGTAAAAAAATCTCTCCCTGGGGACATAATAAAACGCTACTGATTGCACGTGGTACAGTGGGATCATTTGCGCTAATGTTTGTTTATTATGCGGTAACAACGTTGCCTTTAGCTGAGGCGACGGTATTACAATATTTGCATCCTGTTTTTACCGCTGTGCTGGCGTTGTATTTTTTAAAAGAAAGTATACAACGCTCAACCATTGCTTGTATCGTTATCAGCTTGCTTGGTTTATTTATCATCATTCAACCTAATTTAGTTCAGCAAGATTTACAATTAGACAGCGCTGTTCAGTATCCGTGGATTAGTATTGGCGCAGGCGTACTCGGGGCATTTGGTAGTGCAGTAGCTTATATTATTATCAAAAAACTGACTAAAACTGATGACAGCTCTGTCATTATCTTTTATTTCCCACTGGTTGCTTTTCCCATTTCTATGATGATGCTAGGCAGTGACTTTGTTATGCCGAGTTTAGCGTCGACAGGTTTACTCATTTTAGTGGGGATATTTACTCAAGTAGGGCAGGTGGGATTGACCAAAGCACTGCACAGTGCTGATGCTAACAAAGCAACGGCTTATGCTTATGTGCAAGTATTGTTTTCAGTATTTATTGGTTGGGCATACTTTAGTGAAGTACCTATGGCTACCACTATTATGGGTGGTGGCTTAATTATGTTTGGCGCATTAATAAATGTATTCTGGAAACGATAGCAGGTACTCACTTACTTAGTTAGTTTTCATACAGTTAATGTTAGCTAATTAGTATTGAAAGCTCGAGAAAAAATGCCGTCAAAAGTGTTACTGAGACGTTCGCGACTAGTGCTTAGGAAAGTGATTGGTTTATGTTTTATCGGGCTAACTAATGAATAAGCTGCTAATAAATTAACTTCTCAGATAGCACCAATTTTAGACGTTCGTTTAAATGTTGTATCGGTATGAATTCTAATCAATTAAGGTAGTATCATTTACGATAATGCTCTACGTTACCTCTCCAGCTTTTCTATTTAAGTCAACGGTTAGACATTTGTTAATACTTACTCTTAGCAGTGATTAGTTGAGCGTGGTTAGGATTAGTATTTTCTTGTAAATACAGTGAAATGTCTTTATGTGCTTGGCGAAAAGGCTTATATAAATGAGACTTTAATTCTTTCTTTACCTGCTTGATCTCAATACTTTTTATGACACAAAACAATGCTAAAGCATAAACGGTTTCTAACTCAGGTAACGCTGCTTGACGGTTAAGGTTTTGGTTATTACACGAGCCACACCCGCCTTTAAATTGGTAAGCAGTGTTAGCAAAAATAATACCAAACCCCATAAAACAGGCAACTAGATCTATAGTCTGTGCAAATACTTCTTTACCACCTGGAGCACTTATACCTGAGGCAATTGCACCATGTTGATTAACTAAAATACCCGCTTGTCTTTGCACTAAATAGGCAATCATATCTTGTGGTTGATTAAGCTGACTGGAATGAAAAGCAATGTCTATGCTCGTGTCGGAGCCTTTATCTAGGTTAGGTATTACAGCCTCCCCCTCAACTTTATAACTTATCTGATTACCTGATAGCGAGCTAACCGTAGCGCTCTCTCCACGCAGTGATGATTTAAATGTTAGCTGAGGCATAGGTTTTTGCACAAAAGTCTCAGCAGCTTCAAGCTTTATTGGCCATTGGGTCATACCCGCGTATTTAAGGGTATTAGTAAAAATCGCTGCAGACATTTCTTCAACACTACTTGAATTACCCGGATAAAAAGTATTATTTGGTAATATTAACTCACTCTTTTTAAGAAAGAAATCACCATCAAGTTGATCTATACACCAAGAAAAAGTATCAAAAATCCATTCTTTGCTTGCTTCATCAATGACAGGTTTTGATTTGAAAAAAGTTGATAACATTAATGTCTAGCCTTTATTTATCGTGTATTAGCCCATGAGTGAGCTTTAGTATCATAAAGCTAGAGTAGCAGAGAGCTAGCTAAGAGTTAACTTATTGTTAAGGGAGTATCCGTAGCCTTAAATTTTAAAAGTAATAATACTATTAATAAAGTTATATTATCTTAGCGTTTTTTTATTTTTTTTTGGTACTGCAGTTTGTCGTGAGGCAACGATAAGCTATAATATTCGCATTGAATAAATGATCAAATGTTAGGAATAAAGATGAGTAACTCCGATATTTACAAAGCAAACCCACTGCACGGTACAAGTTTAGAGACGGTATTAACAACTTTAGTTGACCATTATGGTTTCGAAATTTTATCAGCTTACATGAATCTAAACTGCTTTAAGCAAAATGCTAGTATTGAGTCGAGCTTAAAGTTTTTGAAAAAAACTTCATGGGCACAAGAAAAAGTAGAAGCCTTTTTTATGTATCAATATAACAGCTTGCCTAAAGCGGATGATGCTAATTTTGAATTGCCACCACGTGATCGTATTGTGCCAGCAGGATTAGAGCAAAGACCACCTAAAGAGCTGAGTCTTGAGAATGCTGAAGAAATTCGTATAAAAACAGCGGAGAAAACCCGAGAGCGCTCTGCTAGAACGGGTCCTACTAATCCTTGGGGAAGTAGATAGTTCATACCTAGTTATTATCTAGGTTACTCTCCATGTTAGTAAAAACGGTTAAGGCTCTTTTATATAATGATAGATTTATTTTCTGCTTTGCTCGATGAGCCGATTAATATTTTACCTAGTGACGGTGTCGTTAATTACTACGGTGAAATTATGCCATTGAGTGATAGCGACTATTACTTTGAGCGATTATTTAACACCATTGCTTGGCGTTGCGATCAAGCTTTTGTGTTAGGTAAAATCATTGAAACGAAAAGAAAAGTTGCTTGGTGCGCTGATACGCTTGACGATAAACCTTTTGCCTATAGTTATTCAGGTATCACTAGGCATTCAATCCCGTTTACTAACGAGCTATTAATACTCAAACAGTTAGTTGAACAGCACAGTAATGAAACTTATAACTCATGTCTATTAAACCTTTATCATTCAGGTGCAGAGGGTATGGCTTGGCATAGTGATGGTGAGGCTGATTTGAAAGAGCATGGCGCTATCGCTTCGTTAAGCTTTGGTGCTGAGCGAAAATTTACTTTTAAACATAAACTTTCCAAACAAGTTGTTCCTTTGCAACTTAAACCCGGTAGTTTGTTAGTGATGAAAGGCGCTACACAACAACATTGGTTACATCGTTTACCCCCGACCAAAAAAGTATCTGAACCGCGAATAAACCTCACCTTTAGAACGATAGATAAGCCAGAATTTAAGTAAAGCTAAGCTTTTTCTGCATGATTTTGTCGTGTGTATATTAAGATTTTAATTATCTCTTTTGTCCATGTAGCTTAGCTAATAGTGCTAGCTAAGCTACATGAGAAAGATTTACAGCGAGATCGGATTTAAGTGTGCAGAGTCGGCTTTAATTTTCACAATAGCGTTTAACCTTGCTGCAGCCATAGCCTCTTTTATAGCCGGTCCTTGTAAGCCTTGCTCAACAAAAGCTTTGGCTGTTACTTGTCGTGCTGCTTTTACTGCGGCTTTCAAATACTGTTCTTGTGGATAAGGGCGATTATCAAAACCTAAACGACCTAAATAATCAGCCTTACACGCCATTAAAAATAATTCAAATTCTTCAGGTTTTCGCCAAATATCGAGTTGGTCAAACATTTTTAACAAAGTACTGGCTTTAATTTCAAAGGCTTTATGACAATGTAGATGAAATTCACATACTTTCAAAGCAAGTTGTTTGTAGTATGATGGTACTTTCAGTTGCTGACAGATTTTTTCAACCAAAGGTAAACCTGCTCTTTCATGGCCTTTATGGCTGGGCCATAAGTTATCTAAGGTAACGCCTTTACCTAAATCGTGGCACAGGGCAGCAAAACGCACTGCCGTTTTATGATCACTTTGTTGAACAGGTAAGGCGTGTGTTAACAAAACAGCTTGTTTTAATACCATCATGGTGTGTATGCCACTACATATTTCAGGATGCCAAAGCGCGGGGTTGGGAATGCCCCACAAAACATCTAGCTCTGGCCATAACTCTTTTAAGGCATTACATTGTTTTAGTACTTGAAAAAATACTTCAGGGTTCCCTGAATTAGTATCAGAACTAGCGCCACCATCAGCCAAGCTTAATTGCATTTCTTGCCAAACCCGTTCAGACGTTAAGCTTTTTAACTCACCACTAGCGCTTATATCCTGCATTAGCTTGAGTGTGTCGTCGGCAATAGTAAAACCATATTTATGATAACGCGCGGCAAAACGTGCTACGCGAAGTACACGTAAAGGATCTTCAATAAAAGCATCACTGACATGCCGTAAAATACGCTCGTTAAGATCGTTTTGGCCATTGTAGGGGTCTATTATCTCGCCATTATCATGCATAGCCATGGCATTAACAGTTAAATCTCGACGTTTTAAATCTTCTTCAATAGTTACATCAGGGGCGAAGTAACAGCTAAAGCCAGTATAACCTTGGCCTTGTTTACGTTCAGTTCGCGCTAAGGCATATTCTGCTTTGGTCTTAGGATGTAAAAAAACAGGAAAATCTTTACCTACTTGCTGATAACCTAGCGCTTGCATTTGCTCAATACTGGCACCAACCACTAAATAATCTTTGTCTTTGATGGGACGATTAAGTAGTTTATCGCGCACCGCACCACCCACTAAGTAAGTATTAAGTTGGCTACTATTAATTTCAGAGTTGTTGGTTAACAAAGTACGACCAAAATGAAGCGAATGATATATAAAGTCTACCATAATAGAGATATAAATTCAGAGATAGTCAGTGAACAAAATATCAATTAATAGTAGTAATGGAAGGCTAGATTCAAGTGATAAGATGTTCTATGTTTCGCTAAATCACCGAACTCTTTGACTTCTACTAAGCAAGCAGTTAATTTTGTACCCTACTTTTTCTGCCTAGCACACGCCATGTATCGTAACTTTTTCTCATTAAGTGAATTACCTTTTTCAATCTCTCCAGATCCTAAATATTTATTTATGAGTGATCGGCATAGGGAAGCGCTGGCACATTTAACTTATGGCTTAGGTGAGGTCGGCGGTTTTGCCTTATTAACTGGTGAAGTAGGGACGGGAAAGACAACAATAAGTCGTTGTTTAATGGAACAATTACCAGTAAATACCCAGGCGGCTTTTATTTTAAATCCAACGCTTTCAAGTAAAGAGCTGTTAGCGACTTTGTGTGATGAATTAAAAATTCGTTATCGAAAAACAGATGCCAGTTTAAAAACGCTTACCGACAAAATTGCAGAAAAGCTGCTTAAAAATCATGAGAATGATATCAACACCTTATTGATTATTGATGAAGCCCAGCATTTACAGCCCGAAGTACTTGAACAATTACGTCTACTCACTAATTTAGAAACGAATACGAAAAAGTTATTACAGGTGATTTTAATTGGCCAGCCAGAATTGCAGCAATTATTACAACGTCGTGATTTACGTCAATTAGCACAACGTATAACCGCTAGATATCATTTAATGCCATTAACAAAACAAGAGCTAAGCCAATACATTCAACACCGCTTAACGGTCGCTGATTGCGCAAGACCACTGTTTGATAAAGGTGCGTTAAATAAAATTCACCAACTGTCTCAAGGTATCCCACGACTAACTAATTTACTGTGTCATAGCGCATTAATGCTGGCGTACAACCAAAATGACAGTGTAGTTAATAAAAAAACTATTATTGCGGCGGCAGACCGTGCGTTAGGTGATGACTTAATAAGTACACAAGCTCAGTTTAAGTATCATGGTGCCTTAGTTTTTTCTACAGCATTAAGTATCGCCGCTTTCTTTGCATTAGCAGGTTTTTGGTGGGGACAAGCGCCAACAGCAGTTAATGACAATGAAGTAGTGGTTACCAATCAACAGCAGCAAGTAACTCATAGCGAAGAAAAAGTAGAGCCAGTGCTAAATCAAAAGTTTATTAGTCAAGCTAAAGTTCCGACAGAAAAAACACTTCAAGAAACCGCTACTTTAGATAAAGAAGTTGTTAGCGCTAAAGTAGTTAATAATACTGACATTCAGAATAAAGTACTGAAGGTGACAGCTGATATAAGTAAAACAGATGAGATGCTGATCGTCAGCGCGAATAAGCCAAGCTCACGAAATAATAAAGCGCTATCTAGTCAAGTAAAAAGTAATACTGAGGTGGATTATCAAGTAACAAAGGTTGACGGAGTTTCTAATGATTTATTGGCACGTTTTCAGGCGGCAATTGATGAGACAGAAACGGCTAATCAAAAAAGGAATAGTCAAGGAAGCGATAACCAAGCAACAGAGAGTTATCAAGATGATATTTCTCGTGCAGATGAACAATTATCAAGTGAGTTCAGTGATACTAACTCGTTAGCGTTTGATATGAATGAAGCAGCAAACATTAAGCCATTATCTCAAATGTCACCGCGGATACAAAATGCTTTACCAAGTTTGCAATTTGAACAACATATATATGCATCTGATGGTGGGGGTTGGGTAAAGGTTAACGGTCGCGATCGTTATGAAGGTGATTCTATCGGCGATAACTTATTTGTTGAGAAAATATTACCTCAGCAAGTCATCCTTTCTTTTCGAGGTGAAAAATTCAGTTTACCTGCATTAACTAACTGGTGATAACCAATTAAGATGTATACCCGTTCCACTTAAAGATCCTTGTTTCAGGAAGTCTGAACGATTCATAATCAAGGCGTATTTTTTATTAAGGGTTATTCGCTCAAAAAGAAATATAACGCAGAGTATTATTTACTTAGCCTTCCCCAAAGGGCAGGTTTAGAAACGCTTTATGCTACGTTATTGATTTCAAAAATGAAATAACCATTCTCTTCAATCAATGCCTTGCCTAAAGTCGTTTCTAATTCCAGCTGAATCATATATCTTCAAATAGAACGTGTATATATTTGTTAACAATAAAAAGCCCTGATAAGAGAGTACTTATCGGGGCTTTTTAATTATATTATCGCGTAACGATAGAACAAGCGTTTATTGCCAAGCAGGCATTTTCGCTTCAAAGGCTTTAATAGTATCAAGCTTATCTAACGTCCAACCGACACTATCAACACCATTTTCTAGACTATATTGCTGAAATTCATTCAAGCTAAACGTAAAAGATAGTTCGCCACACGTAACGGTATTATTTGGCAAATCAACAGTAAGCGTTAACTGAGCGTTAGGAGCTAGTTTGAATAACTGTTCAATTTCAGTTTCGCTTAATTGAATAGGTAAAAGACCGACGTTGATACAGTTACCATAAAAAATGTCAGCAAAACTTGAGGCTAGAATAACTTTAAAACCATATTCTTGTAGTGCCCAAGGCGCGTGCTCACGACTTGAACCACAACCAAAGTTTTCACCGGCTAATAAAATGCTAGCACCTTTATATTCTGGCTTGTTAATAACAAAATCAGGATTTTCTTGCGTACCATCATGATCTAAGTAGCGGCTATCATGAAACAAGTGCACGCCAAAACCTACACGTTCAGTTTTTTGTAAAAATTGTTTTGGGATGATTTGATCGGTATCGACGTTGGCGATATCTAATGGCACAACCAAACCTGTATGTGTGTTAAATTTTTCCATTTTCTATTCCTAAAAATTCTTAGTAGCGATTTCTCTTGAAGCTATTTCATGTAATTAACAGGAAATAGCACGAAGTTGACGCTAGTCAATGAGTACTATTGACACCTTAGTTGCTTTAAATAGCAAAAAGGTAATCGTTACGCGTTTAAATCGACAAAGTGACCAGTTATCGCTGCAGCTGCTGCCATCTCCGGGCTCACTAAGTGAGTGCGGCTGCCACGGCCTTGACGACCTTCAAAATTACGGTTGCTGGTTGATGCACAACGATCACCTTCTTCAAGTACATCGTCATTCATACCCAAACACATTGAGCAACCAGGTAAGCGCCATTCAAAACCAGCATCGGTGAATATTTTATCTAAACCTTCACTTTCTGCCTGCTCTTTAACGCGATATGAACCAGGAACGATTATCGCATCAATAGTCTCGACGACTTGCTGACCTTCATATTTCTGAACAACACCAGCAGCGGCACGTAAATCTTCAATACGTGAGTTAGTACAAGAACCAATAAAGACCTTATTCACATGAATATCAGTCATCTTGGTGCCAGCAGTTAAGTTCATATACTTAAGGGCATTAACACAAGACTCTTTTTCAACTGGGTCACTAAAGTCTTCTGGAGAAGGTACTATACCGTCGACACTGATAACTTGCCCTGGGTTGGTACCCCAAGTAACTTGTGCTTTAATATCTTTTGCATCAAGGGTTAATACCGCATCAAAGGTTGCATCAGTATCAGACTTTAACTTTTTCCAATCAGCGACTGCTTGCTCAAATACATCACCTTTTGGTGCGTATTCTTTACCTTCTACATAATCAAAAGTGGTTTGATCTGGTGCGATTAAACCCGCTTTAGCGCCAAATTCAATACTCATGTTACACACTGTCATGCGCTCTTCCATGCTTAGCGCTTCGATTGCTTCGCCACAGTATTCAACGACATGACCTGTTGCACCAGCACTACCTGTTTTTCCGATAATGGCTAAGATGATATCTTTGGCACTAATACCTGCACCGACATGACCTTTAACTTCAATTTTCATCGTTTTTGCTTTATTTTGACGTAACGTCTGGGTTGCAAAAACATGTTCTACTTCAGAAGTACCAATACCAAAAGCAAGGGCACCAAAAGCGCCATGTGTAGCTGTATGTGAGTCACCACAAACAATAATAGTACCGGGTAATGTCAAGCCAAGTTCAGGCCCAATAACATGTGCTATGCCTTGGTTCTTATGACCCATATCAAAAAGCTCGATACCAAAGTCTTTACAGTTTATGCCTAATGCACGTAATTGGTTGGCAGCGCCTTCACCGGCAGCATCAATTTTAATTGAGCGCGTTGAAATATTATGATCCATAGTCGCAATGGTACGTTCAGGATGACGTACTGGGCGATTATGAAAACGTAAGTTTGCAAAGGCTTGTGGAGAGGTCACTTCATGGATTAGGTGACGGTCAACATACAGTAATGGTGTTTCCCCTTTAGCTGCTTCCACTAAATGGGTTTGCCATAATTTTTCATACATAGTTTGCGGGGTAGAAATTGTCATCTTATGCGCTCTCTTTTTCTTAAATAGATTGCTGGGCAGTAATGTGTTTACAAATATAATCACCCACTTCACTGGTTGATTTAGCATTTTGTCGTTCGTTCGTTGGTAATAAGTCGGCAGTTAAAATACCGTTATCTAAAGCGCTACTGACTGCCTCTTCAATTGCTTTTGCTGCAGCACCTTGATTTAAGCTGAAACGTAACATTAAGGCGGCTGATAAAATTTGTGCTATAGGGTTAGCAATGCCAAGCCCTGCAATATCAGGAGCACTGCCGCCAGCGGGTTCATACATACCGAAACCGTCGCTATTTAAGCTTGCTGATGGTAATAGGCCCATTGAACCGGTGATCATGGCGCAAATATCAGATAAAATATCACCAAATAAGTTAGGACAAAGCATCACGTCAAACTGGTTAGGATCGCGTACTAACTGCATCGCAGCGTTATCAACATAAAGATGTTCTAATTCTACTTCAGGATATTCAACGGCTACTTCATTGACAACTTGACGCCATAACTGGCTTGTTGCTAATACATTGGCTTTATCAACAGAGGTTACTTTATTATTGCGCTTTTGTGCCGCTTGAAAAGCAAGGTGCGTAATACGTTTTATTTCACGACGTGAATAAAACATCGAATCAAAACCTGTCTCTTCTTCTCCTTCGCCGCGACGACCTTTTGGCTCAGCAAAGTAAATATCGCCAGCTAATTCGCGAATAACTAACACATCAAAACCTTGTGAAGATATATCGCTGCGTAATGTAGAAAGGGCTGATAATGAAGGTTGTAAGGTAGCAGGACGCATATTACAAAATAAATCGAAATGTCCACGCAAGCCTAATAAGGCACAGCGCTCTGGTTGTTCTGTTGGTGGTAAGTTTGCCCATTTAGGGCCGCCAACGCTGCCAAACAGTATAGCATCGCTTGCTTCACAGCCTGCCATGGTTGAATCGGGTAAAGCATTACCGTGATTATCAATGGCGGCACCACCAATATCAAAATCTTTAGTATTTATTTCAAAATCAAACTTACTTGCTACTGCGGCTAATACTTTTTTAGCTTCAACCATGACTTCTGGGCCGATACCATCACCGGCTAAAATTGCTATGTTGGACATGTTTATAACCTTTATATTTTAGAAACTTTTTAGCGATTAATTCGCTACTGCTAATTTTGTTTAATTACTGAGTTGCTTTTAAAGTGATTAAGCTTGTTTTGCTGATTTTAAATCGGCAATAGTCATCGCTCTATGGATACTGTTTAGCGCATTAATCAATGCTTGACCGGATGCTTCAATAACATCGGTTTCTAAACCGTAACCATGGAAATTTCTTCCTTGCCAAACGATCACTAAATCGGCTTGACCTAAACCGTCTTCACCTGAGCCTTTATTCGATATTTTGTAATCGCTGACTTCAAATTCTATATCAACACTTTGCTTAATTGCTTGATAAAGCGCATCAACAGGGCCATTACCTGTTGCCGCGTGAACTTTGATATTATCTTTATCAATGGTTGCGTCACCAGAGATAAGCTTGATGCTAGCGGTAGAAAACTCGCCATCACCACACTGCACATTAATAGTGTCTAATTGGAAAAAATCTTTTAAATCTTTTTGCTGTAACTTGAAGACCAACGCTTCTAGGTCATCATCAAATACTTGACCTTTTTTATCCGCTAACGTTAAAAAATCGCTATATAATTCTTCAATATCATAATCACTTGTCTGATAACCTAAGCTTTCCATGCGGTGTTTAATAACATGGCGGCCACTACGAGACGTTAGGTTTAACTTCGTTTTAGCGATACCGACACTTTCTGGTGTCATGATCTCGTAAGTATTACTGGCTTTTAACATGCCATCTTGATGAATGCCTGATGAATGGCTAAAAGCATTACCACCAACAATAGCCTTGTTTAATTGCACCGGCATATTACAGACAGTGCTAACTAACTTAGATACGCGCGCTATTTCTTGATGATTGATATTAGTTCTTACGCCTAACAAAGCTTGGCGAGTTTGCATGATCATCGCTACTTCTTCTAACGAGCAGTTACCCGCACGTTCGCCAATACCGTTAATGGTACATTCAATTTGACGTGCACCGGCTTGAACTGCCGCCATAGAGTTAGCAACAGCTAAACCTAAATCGTTATGACAATGAACAGAAATTATCGCTTGATCAATATTAGGTACGCGATTGAATAAGTCAGTTATGATGCCTTGGAATTCAAAGGGTAGCGTATAACCAACGGTATCAGGAATATTTACCGTAGTGGCACCGGCTTTGATCGCACTTTCGACCATGCGGCATAAGTTATCAATAGGGGTACGACCCGCATCCTCACATGAAAACTCAACGTCATCAGTGAACTTTCTTGCATGTTTAACCGCATGTACTGCCATTGCTTCTACATCGCTAAACTCTTTACGTAATTTTTGTTTAACGTGAACATCAGAGGTTGAAATAAAGGTATGAATACGAAACTGGTCAGCAACCTTTAATGCTTCTGCACAGGCATCTATATCTGCTTCTACGGCGCGTGCTAAACCACAAACACGGGCGTTTTTAATGGTACGGGCAATTTGTTGTACTGATTCGAAATCACCAGGTGAAGAAACCGGAAAACCAACTTCCATTACATCGACCCCTAAGCGTTCAATTGCTAAGGCGATTTGAAGCTTTTCATGGACCGATAAGCTGGCATTTAATGCTTGCTCACCATCACGTAAGGTAGTGTCAAAAATTATAACTTGGTCATTGGTTACTTTATTGCTTGAAGCGTGTGGGTTGCTCATATTTTTCTGTCCTTTAAATCTTTGCTGATGTCTGTGGTTCAATGTTCACTATTAACTGCGGACATAAAAAAACCCGCGATTGTTAGCGCGGGTTTAAATTAATTTCTACTTAGTTTCAATATGTAAACTGTTGAAGAAGCAACAAAACCTAGCCGCGCATGTTGAGTGCGAGGAGGAGGTTAATATTAATGTGCTTAGTCAATTTAGTCATTTTTTATGTCGTCATTAGTCTTTGGGTAAAAATTCTTAAAGCTCTAATAACTATTCTGTTGCGAAAGAATATTAAGTGTACTATTAATAGCGCATTTATCCTATAAGTGTCAATAGCTAGCCTGTTATATCTCTAATTTAAGCTATGGTAAT